>CAYYNF010000147.1:0-6151 GCA_964472695.1 uncultured Flavobacteriaceae bacterium | reverse complement strand
AGTATGGTATTGTAATGGATGATTTTGTGAGAAATTATAAGGGAGACTTTTATTTTTTGACTTCTAAGACTATAAATACGGGTGTGGTGTAGTTATGGTTTTATTATCTTTAGGGTTCTTTTATAAATAGTAAATTATAATAATATTGATATGGGAATTTTAGATATTTTCAAAAGTGAAGGAGGAGAGCAAGAAGCAAAAAAAATGCCTTGGAATCCCCTTACTGAAGTAAGTGCCTTAGATCAGATTGCGGAAGATTCGAAAAGTAAATTACAAGTTATTTTTAAACATTCTACTCGTTGTGGTATTAGTAAAATGGCGATGAAACAGTTTGAGGCAGAGTTTGATTACGAAGGTAAAATAGTAGCACACTATTTAGATTTGCTGAACTATAGAGAGGTGTCAAATGCTATAGCAGAAAAATTTGACGTTGTTCATCAGTCTCCTCAAATTGTGGTGCTCAAAGATGGTGAAGCAGTTCATCACGCTTCACAGGATAGTATTTCGGCTAAAGCTATCGCAGCTTACATTTAGGATAATTTTATAATGTAGGGTTCCCTTTTTTCAGGGACCCTACAATAAAACTGTAAGAAAGAATTCAATCTATACTTTCTAACCTTCTGAAAGTAATTTTGGGTTTAGTTGTCACAAATACAGTTGGTTGTCGTCTTTTTTAGTGTATTAAAATATATGCTATGTCTGTAGATCACCTGAGCTCTTCACTTAAAGATCTTATCACTTGTGTGAAATCCCCAAATTACACTTTGCCAGAGCCTTTTTTTTTAGATAGTCTTAGTCCAGAATCTCGTCGTCAAGTTTTTTCAGAGTTGAACCGTCTGATTAAAGATTTTGATTGTAATGGAGAGACTTTGGAGCAGGGATTTAGTACTATTTCTTTTCAAGATACCACACTTTTGAAGGAATATGAGCAGTTGACTTCGAATTTGTTTGCAGCTTTTTTTAGAAAAAACCAACACCACATCTTTAAAGTCATCGAAGATTCTGCGGGAGTACCTGTAGAGAAGTTACCAAAGGAAGTAAGCTATCCTAGAATTTTTGAATTCACTAGGAATATCTTATTAGAAACTTTAATAGCCTCGCTATTTAGTGCACGTTATCAGATTGAAAATCCCTATAAGGAGCAATCTTCAGAGGCTCTAGAGCAACAAAGAAGTTTATTGACTTATACTTCGAGATTATCAAATAGAGATACCCATCAAGCACGATATTATGAGCAGTCCTTTAATGAATCAGGTTTGTTTTTTGGGCATTACCCTGGAAGGTCAATTCGAGAAGGAGATGTTCACGTCTTTGATGCACATGGAGAAGAAGGAGAATTAGCGAGTTTAGATCGATTTTACCCTATGGATGTACAGATGGAAGGAGGGAATATCTTACTAAATGCGTGTAATCAAAACGCAGAAAAGGCACAACAGCTTTTGAGGAAAATTGAAAAGCAAGACATGCAACACCCTCCGTCAGGGGCTATCCATTTGGCAATACAGGAAAGTTTATATCCTGTATCGGCTGTGGATGGTATTGTGATAACTTCAGAGTCTAGATTTACAGAAAATCATCCAGAGCGACCTAATCCTTTTGTTCGTACCACACAGCAACAAGCTAATCAGGATTTTGAAGGTTCTACTCATATTGCGACTACAGGGCAACCTATGTATATTAAACGTTCGCCTAGTAAAAACTCTTTGTATGTGGGGGCTGTACCTGATTATTTTGAAAATCGATTTGCAGTTTTGAAAAATTATCATGAGAAGCAGATGCAATTGTTCAAACATGACAGTCAAATTACAGGTCAAAATTCGATTTATGATATTCCTATTGACTTCGAAAGATTAAAGTCGCTCGATTTGAATGAAAAGCAACACTACAATTTACATAGATTTATGTTTTCTAATGCTCTGTATTCTAATTTAATGGGGGACATGAAAACAGCACAGCATCAGATTTTTAATTACCGTTTGTTTTATGATTATATTTCACAAGGTAGTCTTAATAGTAAAGAGCCTTTACAAAAAGAACAGCAGATCGAAGCTGTACAATTGGGGTTAAATGCTCTTGTGAATAATAGTACTGTGTTTAGTGAACAACTTACTCAGCAGGCTAAAGTTATGCAGTCCTTATTAGATAGTAATATGTTTATCAAAGATTGGTCTACAAACGCCACTACACAGCCTTTTCAGTCTACTATACAAGGAACGCTCGAGACTCTGTCACCAGAGGTACAAACTCGAATTAAGCAATCGATGCATCCTGATTATTACAATTGGCTAGCTTATACCGAGCAGACTATAGATCACTTGCTTGCAAAGGTTAAAAATCCAGAAGTGATTACAGCTTTGGCTCGTTTTAAGACCGCTATAAAGGCAGAGCAACAGCGTATTCAAAGGGGAGAATTATTATCAGCACAACTCCCTAGACCTGAGGCTGTGCAAAGAGGAAGGCGTAAGATGAGTTAATGATTTCTAACCGTACCGTTTTGCTGAAAATTATAACTAATTTTATTAATCATTTATTATTTTTTATGGTATTATAGTTGAAAAATCGATTAGAATTTAATCATCAACAAAGTAAAATAAGTTAAGATAATGAATACAGTAATTCACAAAGCAGAAACAAGAGGACATGTAAATCATGGTTGGTTAAGTTCGTATCATACTTTTAGTTTTGCTAATTACCATAACCCTGAAAGAATGAATTTTGGAGTCCTTAGGGTATTGAATGATGATCGAGTAGCATCAGGTAAAGGTTTTGGTACTCACCCTCATAATAATATGGAAATTATTTCCATTCCATTAGAGGGAGATTTGGAGCACGAAGATAGTATGGGGAATGTGACAGTGATTAGAGAAGGAGATGTGCAAGTGATGAGTGCAGGTACTGGAATAACTCATTCAGAGTATAATAAGAATAAAGATAAAGATGTAAAATTTCTGCAAATATGGGTGCTCCCAAAAGAAAGAAATGTAACTCCAAGATATGATCAAATTTCGATACGTGATATTAAAAAGGAAAATCAATTTTACCAAGTGCTATCACCTAATAAAGACGATGAAGGGGTGTGGATAAATCAAGATGTTTGGTTTTATTTAGGACATCTCACAAATAGAAAATCAGAAAATTATAAGATAAATAAAGAAGGGAATGGTGTGTATGTGTTTGTTTTGGAAGGAAGTGTTGAGGTAGAAGGTAATCAGCTTAACAGACGTGATGGTATGGGGATTTGGGATGTTACTTCGATTTTAGTGAGAGCAAATGAAAGTACCAAAGTTTTACTTATGGAAGTGCCTATGCGTATGTAAAACCTCTATTCAAAGAGGAATTTTTGTTCGAAATTTTAAGTAGGTACGGGTAAATATTTTGTGTAAAGACGGGGGGTATCGAATCTTTTTTTATTTTAGACGAAAATCAGTTGTTTATGATCACGATACCATTGTTTGAGGCTAGTATTGCAGTAGGAGGAATTCCAAATCAGTTTATTTCACCTATGGATTATATTTTAAGTGTCACTCAGCGATCGAGTGAGGTTGCCTTAGGTGCTCTGTTTGTCGCTTTAAGAGGAAATCGAGTTGATGGACATGATTTTGTAAAGGAGGCACAGCAGAAAGGGGCGGTAGCTGCTATTGTAGAGTATCTAGTTGAGGGGGTTACGATTCCGCAAATTATAGTGCCATCGACCGAGGTAGCCTTAGGTGATCTGGCTCGTATATGGCGTTCAAAGTTACAGCTGCCATTAGTTGCCGTAACAGGAAGTGTTGGTAAAACGACTACTAAAGAGCTTATAGCACATGTATTGCAGAAGAATTATCATACGCATAAAAGTCGTAAAAATTATAATAATCAGTTAGGTGTACCTATAGAGCTTTTACGTTTGGAGCGTGATCATCAGGTTTCTGTAGTTGAGTTAGGAATGAGAGATCTTAACCAAATTAATTATTTAGCAAAAATAGCTCGACCTAATTTTGGGGTTATAACTAATATAGGTATTTCTCATATAGGGATCTTAAAGACAAGAGACAATATAGCCAAGGCTAAAGCTGAGATTTTTCAGGGAATGGATAGCGGAAGTATAGCTTTACTTAATAGAGATGATGCGTTCTATGATACCTTAGTAGATTTAGCTCCATGTAGGGTAATTTCATACGGAATGCATCCGCAGTCTGATATATGCATTAGCGAAATCACTTTAATTGATAGTATGTTCCCTAGTTTTAAAATTAATGGAGTGAGCATAACAATGAATCATTGTACAGGGGAATATAATGCCTATAACGCAGCAATAGCTTTTGCGATAGCAGAGTGTATGGGAGTTTCTCAGGAGGATATAGTGTCGCAAGTAGCTTCTTTCGTACAGCCAGAAAGGAGAGGGGTTTCTATTCGTTTACGAAATGGAGCTTTGCTATTAGATAGTACTTATAATGCTGCCCCTGATTCTATTGTTGCCAATTTAAAGACTATAGCTCAGCGTAAACAAGAGAAACATAGACTTATATTTGTGATAGGTGATATGTTAGAACTAGGTTCTTATAGTAAAGAAGCTCATGAACAAGTAGGAAATACTGTGGCACAGTTAGGAAATAAAGTAGACTTGCTTATCACCATAGGAGAATACACAAAGGGCACAAGTGAAGTAAGTAAAGTAGGGAATAGGCATCATTTTGAAGATGCACAACAAGCTACTGAGTTTATACAGGAACATATAACTCCTTATGACTTAATTCTATTCCAAGGGTCTAATCAGATGAATTTAGGAGGTATTGTAGATGATTTAGAGAAGTGTTTTGGAATAGCGTAATATCAGCTTCTCTTACTTTTGTAAATACAGTATATTTGCACAAAAACAAATAGTAGATGCAAATAGATAAATTAGTTAGTGAGATCAGAAGGAAGCAATCCTTTTTATGTATTGGTTTAGATGTAGATTTAAATAAAATACCTAAACATCTCCTTGAAAAAGAAGATCCTATATTTGAGTTTAACAGAGCTATTATCGATGCTACTCATCATTTAGCAGTAAGTTATAAGCCTAATACCGCATTTTATGAAGCTTATGGATTGAAAGGGTGGAAGTCTTTAGAGAAAACTATAAATTATCTAAATGAAAATTATCCTGAAATATATACTATCGCTGATGCAAAACGTGGTGACATAGGGAATACATCGAGTATGTATGCTAAAGCTTTTCTTGAGGATCTTGCCTTTGATTCAGTAACCGTAGCTCCTTATATGGGTAAGGATTCTGTAGAACCTTTTTTGGCATTTGAAGATAAACATACTATCTTATTAGCACTTACCTCGAACCAAGGTGCTTTTGATTTTCAAACTAAGGAAATAGAAGGTAAGGAAGTATATAAGCAAGTACTTGAAACTTCTAAAGAATGGAAGAATAGTGAACAACTTATGTATGTGGTAGGAGCTACTAAGTCAGAATTCTTTTCTGAGATTCGTAAAATAGTTCCTGATAATTTCTTGTTAGTACCAGGTGTAGGAGCACAGGGAGGAAGTATTCAGGAAGTTTGTAAATATGGACTTAATGATAATATTGGTTTGCTAATTAATTCATCAAGAGGTATTATTTACGCATCAGACGATATAGACTTCGCAGAGGCAGCTACTGAAGCTGCTCACGAATTACAGTTGCAAATGGCAAAAATAGTGTTACAACACTTCTATTAGTATACTCGTACAGTAAACTCATTCAAAAGTCTTTTTGAATGAGTTTATTAGTTTAATTTTGTTACCCCATCTGTTGATGTGAAATTATTTCATTCCATCTATATATTCTTGCTAGTCTCATTAGTAAATTCCTGTAAAATTCCATGTAAGACTACAGATCCTATTCCATTGCTTATAGATGCGGATACTGCCAATGAAATAGATGATATATATGCTATTGTACATGCGATTAAAGGAGGGGATTTCGACTTACGTGGTATTACGGCTTCTCAGTTTCATACTTCTCCATTGGCTAGTGATAAAACTGCTGATGAAAGCCATCGCATAAATTATGAAATTATAACACATACCCGAAAACCACAAATTCCTTTAAAAAAAGGAAGTAATTATCCTATAGCTGATATAAACACACCACAACGCTCTGAGGCTACGGATTTCATTATAGAACAAGCCCATAGAA
>CAYYNF010000146.1:0-6189 GCA_964472695.1 uncultured Flavobacteriaceae bacterium | reverse complement strand
TCAAAAACTTATTTCAAATATTGGGTGGGTTACCTGTAAATATACGTTTATTGGATCCTCCATTACATGAATTCTTACCTGTAGGTCAAGAAGAGACTCTTAAAATGGCTCAGGAATTAAATTTAAATGTTAAAGAGATCCAACAAAGAGCTGAAGAATTAAAAGAAGTGAACCCGATGATGGGACTTAGAGGGTGTCGTTTAGGAATTTTATACCCTGAAGTATACGAAACACAAGCTAAGGCTATTATTGAAGCTGCAATTGAGGTGGCTAATGAAACTTCAGTGGTTCCTAACCCTGAGATTATGATTCCTCTTACAGGAACAAAAGCCGAACTTAATATTTTAAGAACTCGTATTGAAAATATAAAAGCCGAACTAGATAATCAAAGTATCCTAGATCACATCAAAATAGGTACAATGATAGAAATTCCAAGAGCTTGTATAACAGCAGATAAAATAGCTGAAAATGCAGATTATTTCTCTTTTGGAACTAATGATCTTACCCAAATGACTTTTGGGTATAGTAGAGATGATGCCGCACAAATCATTAATACGTACACTGAAAAAGGTATTCTTGCTGATGATCCATTCAATAGTTTAGATCAAGAAGGTGTAGGTTCTTTAATAAAAATGGCTATTGAAAAAGGAAAGCAAACTAAACCAAATCTTAAAATTGGTGTTTGTGGAGAACAAGCAGGAGATGAATCTTCTATTAACTTCTTAAGTACATTAGACGTTGACTATGTCTCATGCTCTCCTTTTAGAATACCAAAAGCTATTCTGGCAGTAGGTAAAGCTTCTATAAAAAAAAAGATAACTAGTTTAGTACTATAATTTCCATCTAATTTTTTCCAAAAAGTCACGGTAATTCTATTATCGTGACTTTTTTTGTTTATACAAAATTTTCAATACAGTTAAAATAGAAAAATATTAATATAGTTTAGATCGGTCATATATACTAACTATGCATTATGTAATATCAGCTTCTCCTTAGAATATGATATACTTTAAAAACTTACAAATTGAGGAAAATATGTATCAGAATAATGTAAACTGTGACTTATATATAGGTCAAGGTGCTGGTAAAAAGTTATGGCAAGAGTTATATAAAGCAGAGCAATCAATAAAAATAGTATCCCCTTACCTGTCTCCTTCATCAGTGAGTCAATTAATCAAAATTCAAGAAAAAGGTATTGAGGTATCTTTAATCACTACCGATGAAATAGAAGACTATAAGGATCCCCATAAAAGTAATATGAGTAAATTAATAATTCAATATGAAAATTACGATGAAAATGCAGAGCATCGTAAAAATCGTATAAGAAGTTATATTTACCTATTCATCGGACTTACATTAATAAGTCTGCTATTGATGGGCTACTTATTTTTATCAGAAATACAGACTGATCTAAAAGCAATAGCTGGATTACTTTCATTACTATTTATAGGTGTTTCTTTTTTTCTGAAAAATACATTGAAAGCTATTCGAGCTTATAGCTATACATATGATAGCTTATTTAAACTTAAAGTGATATGTTCTAAAGAGAGTTCAAGCTTTGTCCACTCTAAAATATACATTATTGACGACAAGATTGCTTATCTAGGTTCTATGAATTTAACCTATAAGGGTGGTACTTCTAATCTAGAAACTCGGGTACGTACTCAAGATACAAATGCTGTGTCTAAAATAACTGAAGAATTTGAAACTATTTTTTTTAAAGAGGATTTGGTCGATATTTCTATAGATCATTTAGGAAAAAAAGTATATGAAGAATACAATTTTTAAACAACAATACCATAAATTAGAAACATACTAAACTATAATTTATGGTATTGCTAAAATATTAGATTACCATCTCTTTCCTACAGATAATAGCAATTGATTATTTGTTAAATTTTGAGAATTTATATCTGTGATTCCATAACTGAAGCGAGCTTGTAGTAATAAGCCAATAATCGGTAGCTTATACTGTAAACCTCCTGTAACATTGAAATTCATATCATTAAAATCATTTTCAAGATTTTCTTTAAGATTTTCATCTAGTTCAAATGTAGTGTCTGTGAGGGTAACATTTGTTTTAGCTTTTATTCTAAACTGAGGTCCTGCTTGTATTTTTAAACGTTTACTAAGTGAAAATGATAAGAATATAGGTACATCTAAATAAGCTAAATCAACATCAGTATAATCTAATATATTAGAATCTCCTTCTAATTTTTCTATTGAATAATATGCTTCAGGCTGAATACTAAAAGTATTCCCTAAAGGAATGCTTCCAAGAAGTCCAATATGATATCCTGTATTTGATTTTAAATCAAAATCAGCATCCATAATGTTATAATTTGTGTAATTTAGTCCTCCTTTAATACCGATAAAAGGGCGTTCGGTTTTTCGTTCTTGTGCGAATGCACTAATGCACATAAGGCTCAGAAGTGCCATTAGGCAACTGGTCTTTTTCATAGGATAATAAGTATTTTAAGGTTTAGTATATATACAATATAAGAAATTTATGAATTGGAATCCACTATTAAATGATTATTTAAGCTATCTACAAATAGAACGAGGTTTAAGTGAAAATAGTATCGTTAATTACCGTAATGATATTATTAAACTAATTCATTACAATAAGCATCATAAAATTTCGTCTTGTCCAGTAACTATTACTACTCACGATTTGCAGCATTTTTTATATGACGTAGCAAAAGTACTTAATGAACGGTCGCAAGCACGTTTAATTTCATGTTTAAAAGGCTTTTTTGACTATTTGATTTTAGAAGATATTCGAGAGGATAACCCAATGCAGCAAATTGAAAGTCCTAAAATATCAATAAAATTACCAGACACATTGTCTACAGAAGAAGTAGACGCTTTGATCGCTTGTATTGATTTTTCCAAAAATGAAGCGGAAAGAAATGTAGCTATTATTGAAACACTATATGGTTGTGGTTTAAGAGTTAGTGAATTGACTAACTTACGACTATCAGACTTATATTTTGAAGAAGGATTTATTTCTATTTATGGTAAAGGAAATAAGCAACGACTGGTACCTATTTCAACATTCACTATAGAAAAGATTAATACCTATATTCATAATTCCAGACAGTCTCATATTCACTTTGATCATGGTGATATTCTCTTTTTAAATAGAAGAGGGAAACAGCTCACACGTGCTATGATATTCACCATAGTTAAACAATTAGCAATAAAATGCCCCAATTTTTCAAAGAATATTAGTCCTCATACATTTCGTCATTCCTTTGCTACACATCTACTTGAGAATGGAGCTGACCTAAGAGCAATTCAACAAATGTTAGGACATGAAAGTATTGTTACTACTGAAATATATGTACATTTAGATAAAAAACATCTAGCACACACTATTAACACTTACCATCCTCGTAAAGATATGGCATAAGTGTATTAAAAGATTGGATAACGAATAGATACAATAATATTGATATAAAATGACAATTACGCAGTTAAAATATGTATTAGCAGTTGCTGAATATAAAAACTTTACTAAAGCAGCTAAAAAAGTATTTGTTACACAGCCTACTTTAAGTATGCAAATTCAAAAATTAGAAGATGAACTAGACGTCAAAATTTTTGATCGTACTAAAAAGCCTATTGAACTTACTGAAGTTGGGGTAACTTTAGTACAGCAGGCTAAAAATATCGTTTACGAAAGTGAACGAATGCAAGATGTTATTGATCAACAAAAAGGTTATATTGGAGGAAGTTTTACATTGGGTATAATTCCTACTGTAACCTCTACTCTACTTCCTATGTTTCTTAATACTTTCATTAATGAACACTCTAAAGTGAAACTAAAAATCGTTGAAATGACTACTAAGGATATGGTTTATCAACTTTTAGAAGGAACTATTGATGCCGGAATTGCAGCAACTCCTTTAAATCATTCTGAAATTAATGAAAAACCTTTGTATTATGAGCCTTTTATAGGTTATGTACCTAGTCATCATTACTTAAATATAAAGAAAAAATTGAAACCATCAGATCTGAATTTAGAATCACTTCTTTTGCTTGAAGATGGACATTGTTTTAGAGATAATATCTTAAATATTTGTAAGAATAATACAGAAACTACAGGTGAAGGTTTTAAGCTAGTTAGCGGAAGTATTGAGACAATGCTAAAATTGGCTAATGAAGGCTTAGGTATGACTTTATTACCTTATTTACATTCTTTAGACGTAAAAGAGGAATATAAAAAGTATCTTAAAAAATTTGAAACCCCTAGTCCTGCACGAGAAGTTAGTATTATTTATAATACTAATAAATTAAAAATACAAATTATAGATGCATTACATACTACAATTAGTAATATTGTAAGAGGTGCTATAGCTTTTGAAGATGTGAAAATTATAGCACCAATCTTGAGTAAATAATATTTCATACATTTGTATATGGTGTAATTTGTTTGACTAAATATATTTTATATATAAAATATTATATGTTAGATAAGTATTTCAAATTTGAATATGTAAATAATTACCTCAAAAAAATCATATTCTCTATTAGAAGTAAGACTTATATAATGACATCTTTTACTAAATCTAGAGTAAAATTTTATTTAGAAAACTATTTATTTGTTATCTACGAATAACAATATTTCATACGATTTTGACTTTAAAAATTCGCATTCCAAGCTTCTAGATAATTATGGTTACTTGTTATGGATATGATCGTCTCTTTAGTCATTGTATCTACAAATTCTTTAAGCCATAATTCCATACTACGAACACTGTAGCCTAAGTGATTTGCTAATAAAACTCGAGTGACAAAAGTTTCTTCTTTGATGTGAACTAGAGATTGTAAGCGTAAAACATTTTTGGGGTTGGATTCTTTACGGATCAAACTGCGTAATTCTGAAACATCCTCGTGAACGATAAGCAAGCTTGATTTTGGCATACACAAATATACGAAATTATAATTTTAAAATCGTATCACTTACTTTTTAAACAGAGAAAAATCAACTTAAACTATATTAACTGATAAGTTCAAGTTGATTTTTCATTAGAAATAGTTCTTAATTTTTATCAAATCGATTTATTGTTTTGGTACATATCAAATCACCTAATACATTTACTGCTGTAATAGGATAATCCCAAAATCGATCTACCAATATATATAAACCTATAAAATATTCAGGATTAGGAATACCTAAAAAATTAATTACCATAGTCATCATAACAATACCCCCTGAAGGTATACCCGCAGTACCTGCAGATGACAAACTAATAAAAATAAAAATGAAGAATTGTTGTCCTAAAGATATTTCAATTTCTGATATAGAAACAAAAAGCATTGTTAATAATGATTGATATAAGGCAGATCCATCCATATTAATGGTTGCCCCTATTGGTAAGACAAATCTAGACACTTTTGGTGATACACCATTTTCTTCAACAAGTTTTGTTGATACAGGTAGTGTCGCAGTACTAGAAGCTGTAGAAAGTGCTACAAGTAAAGCTTGTTTCATATCCCAAATAAATTTAAAAGGATTAAACTTTCCTATATACTTTCCTAATAAAGGCAAACTAATGAAACTATGTATACAAGCTCCTATTCCTGTGGCTATAAAAAAGTATTGTAATTCTGATAAAATATTATTTTCAAATTTACTAATCATAGTCCATACAAGACTTAGTATTCCTAAAGGGGCTATTTTTAGCACCCAATTAATAAGAATCATTAATGTTTCATATATTACATTTACTCCTCCTATAATATATTCCTTTTTATTACTTTTTAATTTTAGAAAAGCAATAGAGAATGCAATAGTAAAAATTACAATATGTAATATATCTCCTTCTGATAAAGAAGTAAAGATATTTTTTGAAAATATTCTATCAATAAAGTTTACATCTGTTTTAGTAGATACTAATGTTACCTCATTATGTGAAACATTATTAAAAATGAAAAGATTAGCTAATACCAACCCCGTAAGAACAGCTATTGTAGTAGATAGTGTATAAAACATTATTGTCCTCCCTCCTATCCTTTTCAAATATTCAGTATCCTTTATCTGGACTATTGCTAAAAACAAAGAAGTACCTATTAAAGGTAATATTAATACTTTTAATAGCGATAAAAAGGTATTTCCTATAAACTCAAAATAATCTGCATAATTTGGTAAGTAAAAACCTAATAAGCAGCCAGTAAATATTG
>CAYYNF010000145.1:3698-6238 GCA_964472695.1 uncultured Flavobacteriaceae bacterium | reverse complement strand
ATTGAAGTAAAACTAGATATTAGTCTGATTCACCAACCAGAACTGAGAGCAAAATTAAAAGCTAAAATTCAACAAAATATACGACAACAATTACAAGAAAAATTCGATCAAGATTTTTCAGAAGAACATGAAAATATATCGAAAAGTAATGCTGAAGTAGCTCGGAAAACAACTTGGGTGAAATTACAAGAGTACATTCAGGGGCGTACCAACCCCGATCTTGTGATCAGTAACCGAAGTGCTATCTTTTACACAAATACTCAGGAAATAAGAAAAAACTGGTTACTGGGAAAAATCAGTAGCAAAAGCTACAAAGCAAAACTAAAAGCTCATATTAGCGATTACGAAGTACCTAGTCTCACAGGAAATCGAAAACTTTCTGAAAAGGAAATAGATAATTACGTTAATGAAGTTTTCAACTTCTCTAATCAAAATAAAAGTATAGAACGTGAGAAACTATTGGTAAAGCTCCTAGGAAGAATTCGAAATTTTGTAAAAGGCTCTAAAAAAGATGGAAAGCAATTAGACAACTTGGCTATATTTGGTAGTAAGAAAAATCGTGATAAGATATTTAATCTTCTTAAAAAATTCAGAAAAGGAAAGATTAGCACCAGTGAATTGGTTACAGCTCTCAACAAACATGTAAGACCCGCCCAAAACGAACTAGAACGCAATGCTTTTGAAAACTTTTTGAATAGAAAGTTATCCCCTGAGCAATTTCAGGAGGTAGTTAACGCGAATATAGCAGCTTTGTACAGACCTTTACCTAAGCAACAATTATCAAACATGAGCACCTCTCAAGTTAAAAGAACACCCAGTAGTACGACTATAAAAACAGCACCTACAACACCAATTGAAAGAAGGTCTACTACAAGGCATAAACTATAAATGAACTAAACCACTTATTGTTATTGAAAATGGCTATTGATTAAAGTATTAATTGCACTCATCTATCCGTATGGTTACATTCATTAAAAAGTGTGTATATGCACCTTTTTTTCATAAAAATATGATAACTGCCCGAATGAAAACCACTGCTCCGCACACAAGCTTATGATACAAGTACGTGACAGTACCCTAAAAGTACTAGAAAACAACTCCCTTGCTGACTATGTGTAACCCTTTACAATTAATTTACTGATTTATAATAGGCAAATAGACAAAACCAAAAGCATTTCAACGATTTCTGTAAATAGGCTTTAAATTTTAGTGTAAATTATATTAGACACACTCTAATTGTTTACACTATGCCTACTTCGAATACCGATCATAACGCCCCTTCAGAAACACAAATAGGAAACCTTACCCAACAAGAAGTAGACACCTCTCCTTTTTTTGACGTTTACCAAGCTTTTGAGAATGACCCTACATATAAGGCCGTTCGAGAAAATTATAATGATAAAGATATCGTTACATTGGGAGCTAATGATATGCATGTACATATTCAGCATGGTGAAAGAGGGGTTATGCCTGAAATTCCACGAGTTACGGGTACTAGTGGAAGCTTATTTATGGACTCTTGTAATGTAGATAAAGAAAAAGCACAAGCTATTGCCAATTTTGTAACTGACATCCCTGATGATGATGGTACACAGAAAGGTATAGGTGTATATCATGCTAATGGAACTGAAGTAACAGCATCAAGTTATTTTGAAAATTTTCAAGATTATGCACTAGCATCTGAAGATACACGTCCAATCTTACGTACTTTCCGTGATGGTACTAGTGACTATGGTGAAGATATGGAACTTGTTAATAATAAAGGTAAAAAATTAATATTTGAACGTAACCCCTACTGTAATAAAGTATATATTAGTGATGGTAATAACGACATTTTAAACAAGACAAAAGAACATGAAAATCAACAGGCTACTAGTGCACTAGACAGTATGTTATTTCCTTTTTATGTACAATTCTACAGAGGGGAAATCAGTGAAGGAGACTTGGACAAAAAAATCGATACTATGGCAAAAAAATTAGGTATCGTTAACGAAAGTTTTATAGCTAATTTTAAAGTCGGTATTACCCAAAAAGCAGAAGCACTAGGACAACAACCTCTATTTCCAATAGAATGTGATAGTCCCGAGGGTGCACAAAGGTATCTTTCTAAATTACATTATAATTTTTGTAAAGGACTATATACTCCTGAAGACTACGAACATATCACAAAAGCTTTTGTAGAACAAGTTCCTAACGGACAAAAAGCTTTAGCCTCTTTTCAGGAACAAATACCAAAACTAGAAAAAAGTTTTGAAACGCATACCCAAACTGCTATTGTAACAGCAATTACGAAACAATATGAGGTTAATGATCTTGAAAAAAACTTTATTAATAATAGCCTAGAAAAAGCTATAGACCATGACATTGAAGTAAAACTAGATCTAAATGAAATTTATGAACCAAAACTAAGAGATCGATTAAGAAAAAACATACGCAAAGAAATTCATACACAACTACACGAAAAATTTGAAGCTCAATTTAAACAAGAGCAAGAAAGCAACCAATTTTATCTAGGTCTTATAGATCAAGGTTTGGGGGAT
>CAYYNF010000145.1:0-3598 GCA_964472695.1 uncultured Flavobacteriaceae bacterium | reverse complement strand
AAAAGCTTAAAGATGTTATAAGTCAGCATGAAATACCTACACCTGATGGAAAGAGAAAATTTACCGAAGCGGAGGTAAACAACTATATGAGAGTTGTTTTTGCTTTTTCTGTAAAAAACAAGGGAATAAAAGTAGAGCACCCCCAACAAGAAGCTAAAAAAGAAAAAACGGGAAGACTAGAACGTGTTAGACGATTTATAAAAAAATTGAAAGGATCAAATAAGGATTTGAATACTCCTAATCCATTCGATAATAAGTCAAACCGTGACAAAGATGTAGATAACCTAGCGGTATTCAGAAATGAATCTGTTCGTGATAAAGTTATTGAATGCCTAAAAGAATTTAAGGAAAATAAAATGACTGCAAGAGAACTTGTCGGAAAATTGAATACGCTTGTTTCCCCCTCAGAAAACGCACTAGAACAAAATGCTTTTCACAACTTTTTGGAAAGGCAACTATCTCCTGAACAATATAAAGAAGTAAAAAAATTAGGGGTAATAGCTTTATACAGACCTTTACCTAGAACATTAACAACAGAAGATTTATCAGGTATGAGTACTTCTACTGCTTCAAGAAAATCAAGAACACGAAATCTATTTAATAGAGATACACCAAAAAGAAAAGCGAAAAACAGAGGACAGCAAAATAGTAGAGGATAGTGTCATAGAAATAGTAACTGATCTCGCTTGCCCCCCCTTGTATTCTATACAAATCATCTAGTAAAGTGATCAGGTTTAATAAGATTATAGTAAAAGACTAAATAACCCATGTACGAAGTTTCTAGTTATAAATCATCTAATATTTCTATTGAATTTAAACAAAAAAAAAACAATTAACTGATTACCAAAATGAAAACACTGAAAACAAAAGCCTATTAAATGATTTCATAAAATTAATCGAAACGATTAATGTAACTTAATTAGATAACTCCGCTTATCTTATGCCAATTTCACCTAACGATTCCCCCCCTTCAGAAAAAGAACTAGGAAAGCTTACTGAACAAGAAGTAGATACCTCTCCTTATGATAAAATTTATCACGCTTATGCTAGTGGAGATCCGAATTATACAGCTGTTCGAAACAACTATAACAATCCTAAAGTAGTCACACTAAAGATCAATGATATGCATGTACATATGCAGCACGGTCTAAAAGGAGAACTCGAAGAAATGCCACGAGTTACAGGCACCAGTGGTAACTTATTTATGCACTCTTGTCTTGTTGATAAAGAAAAAGCACAAGCCATTGCAGATTTTGTAACGGATATTCCTAATGATAATGGCACACAGAAAGGTATAGGAGTATACCATGCAAATGGAGCTGTACTAAGGACGGGGAGCTTTGATGATAATTTCCAAGAGTATAGCCAAAGATCTGAAGATGGACGTCCGATACTGCGTACTTTTCGTGATGGTACTAGTGACTATGGTGAAGATATGGAATTCGTTAATAGTCGAGGTGAAAAATTCACATTTGAGCGTAACCCTTATTGCAATAAAGTATATATAAATAAGAGTGATGACGATGCTTTTGAATTGATAAAAGCAATAGAAAATGAAAAAGCTACTCATCTACTAGATAAGACTTTATTACCTTTCTATGTACAATTCTCCAGAGGAGAAATCAGTTCAAAAGAGCTGGATAAGAAAATCGATACTATAGCAAAGAAACTAGGTATCGTTAACGAACGTTTTGTGACTGATTTCAAAGTAGGTATTGCTAGAGTGGCAGAGGAATTAGGACAAAAACCACTATTTCCCGAGGAATGTAATACCTCCGAAGGTGCTCAAAAATATCTTTCGGAATTATATAATTCATTTTATAAAGGCATGTACTCTAATGAAGACTATAACTATATCACCAAAGCTTTTGCAGAGCAGGTTCCTAACGGACAAAAAGCTTTAGTCTCTTTTCAAGAACAGATACCAACACTAGAAAAAAGTATCGAAACGAATACTCAAACTACTGTCGTAACAGCAATTATGTCTCAATATGATGTTAACGATCTTGAAAGAACTTTTATTAACAATAGCTTAAAAGATGCTATTGAACATGATATTGAAGAACAACTAAATCTAAAGCAGATTTATGAACCAAACCTAAGAAATCGATTAAAGGAAAACATACGTAAGCAGATCTATAGACAACTAGGTAACAAATTTAAAGCTCAATTTAAGGAAGAGCAACAGCACAATCAACGTCATGAAAATAAAATAGACCAAGGCTTGATAGGTCGCGTAAATAAACTTGGTAGAAAAGGTACTATACTTTATGAAAAAACTAAAAACATTCGAAGGCAATGGTTAACTGGAAAAATAGATGATAATCAGTATAAGGCCAAACTTAAAGAAGCTATAAGCAAGTATGAAGTAGTTGCACCTGATAGCAAGAGAAACTTTACAAAAGCAGAGGTCAACAGATACATGAAAATCATTTTTGATTTTTCTGTAAGAAACAAGAATGTAGAAATAAAAAGACTTAAAGAAGAAGCTGTAAAAGAACAAAAACAAGAAAGAACACCTGAACAAGAACAACCTAAAAAGGAAAAAAGGAGAATACTAGGGTTTTTTAAAGGGTTGAGAAAAAGATCAAATAATGAATTTGAAGAAAAATCAAATCGTAATAAAAATATAGATAATCTAGCGGTATTCAGCAATGAATCAAATCGTGATAAAGCTATTGAATATTTAAAGAAATTTAAAAAAGGAAAGATTACAGCAAAGGTTCTTGTAAAAAGACTAAACAGTGTTACCCGCCCCCCAAAGAACGCACTGGAACAAAACGCTTTTCATAACTTTTTGGAAAGGCAACTATCCCATTCACAATATCAAGAAGTAGAAAGATTGGGGCTGATAGCTTTGCCAAAACCTTTACCTAAAAAATTAACAACACAAGAATTATCAGGTATGAGTACCTCGGTAGCCAAAAGAAAACCTAATAGCACAATAGCACCTAAAACAGAAAGCAAAAAAAGACCTATTAGAAGACAGAAACCCTAGGCAACTTCTTCCTATTGAGAATTGCTATTCATTAAATTATTAATTCCCCTCACTTATCAGTATTTTTACACTCCTTAAAAAAGTGTGTATATGTACCTTATTTTTGATACTGAGACGACAGGTTTACCTAAGAACTTCAACGCTCCAATTACAGATACTGACAACTGGCCAAGATGTATACAAATTGCATGGCAGTTACACGATGAATTAGGAAACTGTATTGAACATCAAGATTATTTAGTAAAGCCTGAAGGCTTCAATATTCCTTATGATTCTGAAAAAATTCATGGTATTTCTACTGAGCTTGCAGAACAAGAAGGAATTTACCTATCAGAAGTATTAGAAAAATTCAATATTGCACTTCAAAAATCAAGTTTTGTTGTTGGGCAAAATGTAGGCTTTGATGTCAACATCATGGGCTGTGAGTTTTTTAGAAATGGTGTCAATAATAATTTGCAGGAAATTCCTGTATTAGATACCTGTACAGAAGACACTGCCAAGCTATGTCGAATCCCTGGAGGACGAGGTGGACGTTTTAAGTTACCCAACCTTACTGAACTACATAATTACCTATTCGGAGTTGGATTTTGTGAAGCACAT
>CAYYNF010000144.1:0-6246 GCA_964472695.1 uncultured Flavobacteriaceae bacterium | reverse complement strand
ACTATGTATTGGACATTAGAATTAGCGTCTTATTTAAGTGATGCACCTTGGCCTGCAACAAAGGATGAATTAATCGATTATGCAATTCGTACAGGAGCCCCTCTAGAGGTGGTAGAAAACCTTCAAGCTATTGAGGATGAAGGAGACTCTTATGACTCTATAGAGGAGATATGGTCGGATTATCCTACAGATGAAGATTACCTTTGGAATGAAGATGAATATTAGTCTTTGCAGCAAAACAAAAAGTCTCCATTAAAGAGACTTTTTTTGATTATTATCAATATAAAAAACTGTCGAAGTATTCATAATTAGAATACTCGTACTAATAAACAATATTGAATTTTATATTATAGTATGTACTATTTGTCTTATTGACGCATTTGAACTACTATAAATTAAGATGTACTCATCATGTTTTCAAAAGCCTATTTGTATATTTATTATTAAGGAAAAAATAACTTAAACTTTATACAGATAGAAAGTAACTTCGTAGAAGGGTAAACATGAAACCAAATCGTAAAATAATATGGCAATTTTAGATTCTATACTAAAACTGTTTTTGGGAGATAAGTCCAAAACAGATATTAAGGCAATACAACCAATTATTAAAAAAATAAAAGAAGCAGAAGCTTTGTTAGCGAATATCTCTAATGATGAATTGAGAGCTAAGACTGTACTATTTAAAGAAAAAATAGTTGATGATAAAAAAGAGATCTTAGATAAGATTGCTGATCTAAAGACAAAGGCTGTAAATACAGAGGATATTGATCAAAAAGATGATATTTATAACCAAATAGATAAGCTAAACGAAGAAGCTTATGAAAAGACAGAAGAGACTTTAAAAGATATTCTTCCTGAAGCTTTTGCTGTTGTAAAAGAGACGGCACGTCGATTCACTGAGTACGATACTATTGAAGTAACTGCTAATAGCTATGACCGTACACTTTCTGAAACAAAGGATTATGTAGAGCTCGAAGGAGAAAAAGCCTTATGGGCTACAAGTTGGGATGCTGCTGGTAGTAGGGTCGAATGGAATATGATACATTATGACGTGCAGTTGATAGGAGGTGTAACCATTCATCAGGGTAAAATTGCTGAAATGCAAACAGGGGAAGGGAAAACCTTAATGGGTACGCTTCCTGTATACTTAAATGCTTTAACAGGAAATGGAGTGCATTTGGTAACTGTTAATGACTATTTAGCACGTAGAGATAGTGAATGGATGGCACCAATTTTCCAATTTCATGGAATGACAATCGATTGTATAGATAACCACAGACCTAACTCAGAATCAAGAAGAGAGGCTTATAACTGTGATATCGTATACGGAACTAATAATGAATTTGGGTTCGATTATTTACGAGATAATATGTCTCACTCACCAGAAGACTTAGTGCAACGAAAACACAATTTTGCTATTGTCGATGAGGTGGACTCTGTACTTATTGATGATGCACGTACACCGCTAATTATTTCTGGTCCTGTACCTAGGGGGAATGTGCACGAATATGATTCACTAAAACCTAAGATCGCTAACATTGTTGGTATTCAACAAAAGTTTCTTACAGGAATTTTAGCTGAAGCAAAAAAATTAATAAAAGAAGGAAATAGCAAAGATGGAGGTTTTAAGCTATTGCAAGTTTATAGAGGAATCCCGAAAAATAAAGCATTAATTAAATTTTTAAGTGAAGAAGGTGTTAAGCAGTTACTTCAAAAAACAGAAAATTTTTATATGCAAGACAATAATAGGGAAATGCATAAAATAGATGCGGATCTTTATTATACTATCGAAGAAAAAAACAATCAAATAGAACTTACGGATAAAGGTATAGAACATATATCTAAAGAGGGAGATAGTAACTTCTTTGTTCTTCCTGAAATTTCTTTAGAACTCTCTAAAATAGAAAAGTTGGGATTATCTGCTGAAGAGGAGGCTAATAAGAAGGAAGCTGTTTACAGAGAGTTTAGTGAAAAAAGTGAGCGTATTCATACTATAACTCAGTTGTTGAAAGCTTATTCTTTGTTTGAAAAGGATGTAGAATACGTAGTTATGGACAACAAAGTTAAAATTGTTGACGAACAAACAGGGCGTATTATGGATGGTCGTCGTTTTTCAGATGGTTTACACCAAGCACTAGAAGCTAAAGAAAATGTAAAAATTGAAGATGCCACCCAGACTTTGGCAAGTGTTACATTACAGAATTATTTCCGTATGTATAATAAACTGTCAGGAATGACAGGTACTGCAATTACAGAAGAAGGTGAATTTTGGGAAATATATAAGCTAGATGTAGTGGAAATTCCTACAAATAAATCTATTGCTCGTGATGACAGACAGGATTTGATTTACAAAACGAAAAGAGAGAAGTATAATGCAATCATAGAGGATGTTGTAAAAATGTCTAAAGAGGGGCGTCCTGTATTAATTGGAACTACTTCTGTAGAAATTTCAGAGTTATTGAGCCGTATGTTATCCATGCGAAAAATAAAACATAACGTATTAAATGCAAAACTTCATCAAAAGGAAGCTGATATTGTGGCTGAAGCAGGTAAAGCTGGGGTGGTAACTATTGCTACCAATATGGCTGGTCGTGGTACGGATATCAAACTCTCTAAAGAAGTACTAGCTGCTGGAGGGTTAGCAATTGTGGGTACAGAACGACATGATTCGAGACGTGTTGACCGACAGTTAAGAGGTCGTGCTGGTCGACAAGGAGATGTAGGAAGTTCTCAATTCTATGTTTCTCTAGAGGATAACCTTATGCGTCTATTTGGATCTGAGCGTATTGCTAAACTTATGGATCGTATGAAAATTGAAGAGGGGGAAGTGTTACAGGCTTCTATGCTTTCAAACTCTATAGAAAGAGCTCAGAAAAAAGTAGAGGAAAATAATTTTGGGACACGTAAACATTTATTGGAATATGATGATGTGATGAATGCTCAACGTGAAGTAGTTTATAAACGAAGACGACATGCATTATATGGTGAAAGATTGCGTGTTGATATCGCCAATATGATATATGAGCTTTCGGAAGAAATTGCAGAAGGTAGCAGTATTGCTCAAGATTACAAAAACTTAGAGTTTGAGCTTATTCGTAATTTTGCGATGTCTTGCCCAATAAGTGAAGATGAGTTTAGAAAGATCTCTGCGGTAAAACTTACAGGGATATTATACAAAGCTGTTTTAGCACAATACGATACTAAAATGAATAGTATTGCTGAGCAAGTTTATAAGGTAATCAAGACTGTGAAGGAAGATGAAAATAATAACTTTGATCGTATTCATGTGCCTTTTTCGGATGGAGCTAAAGCATTAAATGTACGTACTGATATTTCTAAAGCATATGAAAGTAAAGGTAAACAGGTAATTTCAGATTTTGAAAAGAATATTACCTTGGCGTTAATTGATGATGCTTGGAAAACACATCTACGCAAAATGGATGAATTAAAGCAGAGTGTACGTCTTGCTGTACATGAGCAGAAAGATCCTTTACTGATTTATAAATTTGAAGCTTTTGAGCTCTTTAAAAAAATGCTTTCAAATATGAGTAGAGATGTTATATCATTCCTAATAAAAGCTGAACTGCCTTCTGAAAATCCTAATAACGTACAAGTTGTTGAAAATACACCTAAACAAGTAACTCATGAACAGAAAGAGGTTATTCAGAATTTAGAAGAGCGTAGTGCTAGTAATCAACAATTAGTACAAAACCAAGCTGTTCAGAAGCCACAAGAAACTATAACAAGACAGGCTCCCAAAATTGGTCGTAACGATAAAATTGTAATTAAGCACATTCAAACTGGTGAGGAAAAAACGCTGAAATTTAAACAAGCAGCACCGTTACTAGTAACAAAACAATGGATGATTATACAAATTATTAAGGTGTCTGAAGCTGAAAAATAGCATGTATTCTACGAATTGAATTATTTTCATACGATAAATAATAATTCAATTGCTATAAAATATCCCCCCTTTTCTAGATAAAGAAAAGGGGGGATTTTGTTATATGTTTCACTAGATCCTATTTAATTTATATGCGTCATAGTGTGTAATCATTAAGCTAGTATAGGTTATATATAATATTTTTATAGAGCCTTTATTATATCAATTGAAAAATATCATGATGCATATAAGTTGTTTCTTTCTTCTATAAAGAAAAAAGAATTCAACTTATTTATATGACAAATGATATTTCAATAGGTATTATCTTTTAGCTTTTTTGATCAGATGAAGTGCAACTATAGCAAATACAACATTAGGTAGCCATACTGCGACTGCAGGCGAAAAGGAAGATTGTATGGCAAGTGTGCTAAATACTTTGTCAAAGAATACAAACCCGAAGGCTACTACTAAGCCTATAGCTAGATTCACCCCCATTCCACCACGTTTTTTTATAGAGGATACCGCAACAGCAATAATTGTAAGGATATATGCTGAAATAGGTATGCTCCATCGTTTATATAAAACAACTTTATAGTTGTTAATATTAGGAGAACCTCTGCGTTCTTCTGCCTCCATAAATTCTTTTAGTTCAGGATATGTAAGTGTTTCGGCAACGTATGATACAGGTGTAAGTTGGTTAATATCAAATGTAAATAAGGTGTCATGTACTTCCTTTCTTTCTATAATGTCATGGCTATCGGTAATTGTTCTTTTTATGTAGTTTGTTAAACGAAAGGTACTATCGTTCTCAATAAATTGTAGTTCACTAGCGGCTATTTTGTACTGTAGTTTATTCTCTTCGAAATGTTCAAGGGTAAACTTATTCGCACGTTTCGTTTTGGAATCGAATCGACTTGCATAAATTACTTCATTGTCATTTATTTTTCGATATAGGTTTACGGATTTATTATGCGTACGACGCCTGCTTCTGAGGTATCTGTCATTAAATTCATTAAACGACTTGCTAGCTCTAGGCACAATAAACATACCACCTAATACTGCTATAAGTGTTACAATAGTAGCTCCAATGAGATAGGGTCTAAGGAATCTATTGAAAGAAACTCCAGAACTTAAGATGGCGATGATTTCGGTATTATTAGCTAATTTTGAGGTAAACCATATTACAGATATAAATAAGAGTAATGGGAATAAAAGATTAGCAAAGTGAATTGTGAAGTTACCGTAATGTTTTAGTGCCTGAAAAAAAGTAACATCATTCTCAAGGAGGTTGTCAATTTTTTCGGCTAAGTTGGCAAGTATGCCAATTGGGATAAATAATATCATTAAGGTAATAAAAGTCCCTAAGTATCTTTTTAGGATGTACCGGTCTATTAGCTGCAACATAGTAATTCTAAAGTCTTTTGTCCATTTGTTTTACCATCTGGTTTTTCCAAGTATAAAAGTCTCCTGCTAATATATGTTTTCTAGCTTCACGTACCAACCATAAATAGAACCCTAAATTATGAATTGTAGCAATTTGTTTTCCTAGAAGTTCGTTTACAGAGAAAAGGTGACGCAAATAGGCTTTTGAATATTCTGTATCTACCCAAGTAATTGCCATATCATCAATAGGGGAGAAGTCATCTTGCCATTTTTTATTCTTGATGTTGATCGTTCCATGTGCCGTAAATAGCATTCCATTACGAGCATTTCGGGTTGGCATTACGCAATCGAACATATCAATACCTAATGCAATATTTTCAAGAATATTTATAGGTGTACCAACACCCATAAGGTATCTAGGCTTTTCTTCAGGTAATACTTCAGTTACTACCTCTGTCATAGCGTACATTTCTTCAGCGGGTTCACCAACAGAAAGTCCTCCAATGGCATTTCCTGGAGCTCCAGCATTAGCTATTACTTCTGCTGATTGACGGCGTAGATCTTTGTAAGTACTTCCTTGTACAATAGGAAAAAATGCTTGAGAATAATCGTATTTAAAAGGGGTTTTGTCTAAATGAGTCATAC
The DNA here is from genome assembly GCA_964472695.1 of uncultured Flavobacteriaceae bacterium. Classification (GTDB taxonomy): domain Bacteria; phylum Bacteroidota; class Bacteroidia; order Flavobacteriales; family Flavobacteriaceae; genus Aquimarina. The sequence continues at coordinate 335 of CAYYNF010000144.1, read as the reverse complement.
AGCGTTTTAGCCAACGATGTGTCATATGCATACTTCGTTTAGCATAGTTATAGTCACAAGGATATGGAGTACACTCGTCAAAAGCCATAATGATATCAGCTCCTATAGTACGCTGAATTTCCATTACATTTTCAGGAGTAAACATATGGTAAGATCCATCAATATGAGATTTGAACTTAACCCCTTCTTCTTTTATCTTTCGTCGACCTGAAAGTGAATATACTTGATAACCTCCACTATCTGTAAGTATATTTCGATCCCAGTTCATAAATTTATGAAGTCCCCCAGCTTTTTCTAGTATAGATGTTTGTGGTCTAAGGTATAAATGATATGTG
>CAYYNF010000143.1:0-6260 GCA_964472695.1 uncultured Flavobacteriaceae bacterium | reverse complement strand
TAATCGATATCCCGAGTGGAAGTTTGACTAAATGGTACGAAGAAATGCTCATTAATTTTTGTAAAGTATTTGATTTAAACCTATTACTAAAATACATCTAACAGAAGTCTGAGTGTGCTGAGTATTTATATTGCTGTACACAGTACTTTTTAATTTATAATTTCCTTCCATTTGCTAGATTCCGCAAACTCTTTTATAATTCGGTTTCGTTCAGTTAGTAATTCAGTCATATATTTTTTAAGAAATAGCTTGTCCGCTAACTTTCCTAAAATTCCTAAAGGCGATTTATAATCAAAAAAGTCAATCATCAAAGTTCCACCATTTTGTTCTACAAAGTGATGTTCGTGTTTAAATTTCGTAAACGCTCCTTTAACCATTTCATCCGCAAAGTAATTCGGTCTATCATATTCCGTTATTTTGGAAGTCAGTTTTTGATAGATTCCAAAATGTTTCGCTCGCCAGGTTACACTTTCATTCATTCCGATTAAACCGCTTGTTTTTCCTGCGATTGCTTCTTCATTAGTTTGTTCGATCGATATTTTATGTAAATCGATACTCCGAGATAGGTCAAACACAATATTTCTATCGGCTTTTATTTCAATTTGAAGTTCAATTCTCGGCATTTTTTGGATATTGTGTACAACAGGAGCCTTTGTAAAACCCCGTATTCATGTTAATTTACATCGAAATATACTCAAAATAAACCGATTTATAGATTTCATTTTGACAAGTATCAGTAAAACACCCCGATTAAAAAAACACCATCTCCAACCAAAGTAAATCAACTACTCACTACCAACCTGTCGAAATACCCATAGCAACAAACAGAGAAGTCAACCAAGTATTCATATAAAACATTAATTTTTGTTTAACAAAAACACTATAAAATTAAACAAATATAAAATCTAACTTTGATTCTAATGAAAACATATACATACAAGGCCACTTTACAACTTAATATATCGGTAGATGAAGCTTGGGAGTTCTTTACGAATCCCAATAATTTAAGTCGTATAATGCCTTCTGAGCTAAACTTTAAAGTAATTGACGAGGTGGAACTACCCTTATACGAAGGACAAATTATAAGTTACTCGGTAACGCCTCTTCCCTTTTTTAAAACGAGTTGGGTTTCTGAAATTAGTCACATAAAAGCACCCGACTATTTTATTGACACTCAAATTGAGGGGCCTTACAAACTATGGCATCACAAGCACTTTATAAAACCCACACATAACGGCTGTGAAGTTACAGATGTTGTGCATTACCAAGTACCTTTTGGTATTATCGGAAAAGCTTTACATCCTTTTATCATAAAGCCACAACTTGATAAAATATTTATACATCGCTCAAAAGAAATAAAAAAAATATTCCAATGAAAAACATACTTTTAATAGGCGGATCATACGGTATAGGTGCCGAGATCGCTAAACAGTTACAAGATACACACCACTTATTTATTGCATCACGTACTTCTGAAAATATTTCAGATAAAGTAACCTATCTTCCTTTTGATGTTACTAAAGACGACATTGCACAACTTAATCTTCCTGAAACCATTGATGGTTTGGTATACTGCCCTGGTACTATTAACTTAAAGCCTTTTAGTATGCTAAAACCTGATGCTTTTGAAAAAGATCTATCCTTAAACTTTATGGGACTTGTACGTGTACTTAAGGCTTTAGAACCTCGTTTAAAAGCTACTTCGTCTCCATCGAGTATTGTTGTGTTTAGTACTGTTGCCGTAAAAGTTGGTATGCCTTTTCATACTAGTATTGCTGCTGCCAAAGGTGCTATCGAAGGTTTTAGTAAATCACTAGCCGCAGAATGGGCTCCAAAAGTACGTATTAACGTAATTGCTCCATCGCTTACCAACACGCCACTAGCAAAACGATTATTAGGGAATGATGCTAAGAAAGAAAAAATGGATTTACGTCACCCTCTAAAACGTGTTGGCGAAAGTAGTGATATTGCAAATATGGCAAGCTTTTTACTATCAGATAAGTCTTCGTGGATGACAGGGCAGATCATCGGAATTGATGGAGGAATGAGTAGTTTAAATTTAAGTTAATATGAGTACAGCTATCTTTTGGTTTCGTAGGGATCTTAGACTACACGATAATCACGGACTATACCAAACACTTTCGGAACATACCGAAGTGCTTCCTATTTTTATTTTTGATAAGGAAATTCTAGAAAACTTACCTAAGAATGATGCTAGGGTTCATTTTATTTGGGAGCAATTGCAAAATATCAATAAAACGCTAGCCTATCATAATAGTGAACTCACAATCCTACACGATTCTCCAAAGGTCGCTTTTGAAAAACTACTCGATAACAAGAATATTTCAAAAAACATTTCAGCAGTATATACCAATGAAGACTATGAACCTTATGCTATTAGTCGTGATCTTGAAATAAAAGAACTACTAAACCAGAAGAATATAGCTTTTCACGCCTATAAAGATCATGTGTTTTTTGCCAAAGAAGATATTCTAAAAGCTGATGGTAAACCTTATTTGGTATATACTCCCTACAAGAACAAATGGAAAAATTCCATAAAAATATTAGAAATTCCAAAATATAAATCTGAAAGGCTTCTAGATAATATAAGTAACGAAAGTTTTTCTGAAATTCATTCCCTTAATAATATTGGTTTTGAGGAAACAACTATTACAGTAGCCCCCTACTTAACCACAAATAAACTAATTGCTGACTACGAGAAAACACGCAATTTTCCTGCATTGCGTAATGGTACTTCTAGACTAGGACCTCACCTACGTTTCGGAACAGTAAGTGTACGTGAAATGATTCAGAAAGCTATAGTACACGAAGAAGACACTTTTCTATCGGAATTAATATGGCGTGAATTTTTCATTCAAATTTTGTGGCATTTTCCACACACCACTACCCGATCTTTTAAACCTGCTTACGATGCTATTGAATGGCGTAACGACCTCAACGAGTTTGAACTTTGGAAAAAGGGTAAAACAGGTTATCCACTAGTAGATGCTGGTATGCGTGAACTAAACAAAACAGGATATATGCACAACCGTGTACGTATGCTAGTAGGGAGTTTCTTGTGTAAACATTTGCTAATTGACTGGAAATGGGGTGAGGCTTATTTCGCTGAAAAGCTACTCGACTATGAATGCGCTTCGAATGTTGGTAACTGGCAATGGGTAGCTGGTACAGGAGTAGACGCTGCTCCTTATTTCCGTATTTTTAACCCAACAACACAAATTCAAAAATTTGACAAGCAACAGGAATATATACGTAAATGGGTTCCCGAATGGAATGAACTCACTTACCCTAAACCTATGGTAGATCACAAAATGGCAAGGGAACGTTGCCTAAGTACCTATAAGAAGGCATTAGGAAAAGAGTGATTCTACATTCTTTTATAGATAAACAGCTATAAATCGATTAAATCATGAGAAATATTAAGATTCCTGCATAATCTATTAAATGACTTATTTTCTAAAGGTCCATATTTGTTTAAATCAGGTGACTTATTTATTTTATCCTTTAATGGAATTATATAATATACTATTTTGTGGCTATGAACTAACTTAGCTTTTATTGTTATAAAATTTTTATCAGATTTTGATCCCAATACAGGCGCGTCAATACAAGCAATGAAATTCCCTTCTCCTAACGAATAATAAACTGAATCATAAATTTCCTTTTGCTCCTTATCTACAAAAAGTACATAGTTTCCACCTAGTTTTGATTTGATCACATACGAGTTCCCTATAGAGCAAGTAACAAAGAGTGGTAACAATAAAAAATATTTACTGAATCTATCTTTTTTCATAATTTATTAGTTCTATAAATTAAAATCAAGAAAAGACTTATTCATTTCTAATTATTCAACATCCATTTTATAGGTTGCTGATTGGTCTCTTTTAAATAAGTATTACATTTACTAAAATGTGCATTACCAAACCAGTAACCTCTATTCGCACTTAACGGAGATGGGTGTCCACTTTCTAAAACTAAATGTTTACTCGTATCGATCAGTTTCTTCTTTTTACGGGCGTAACCTCCCCAAAGTAAAAAAACAACTTCTTCTTTATGTTCAGATATTTTTTTAATCACCTCATCTGTAAACTTTTCCCAACCTTTTTTCTGATGAGAACCTGCTTTGCCTTTTTCTACAGTTAAAGTAGCATTTAACAATAACACCCCTTGTTCTGCCCAATGCGATAAATCACCATCTATAGGTGGAATACAATTAAGATCATTACTAATTTCTGTATAAATATTCTTTAGCGAAGGAGGTAATGGAACTCCTGAATTTACCGAAAAACACAAACCATTCGCCATACCAGGAGTATGATAAGGATCTTGCCCCAGAATCACTACACGTGTTTCTGAAAGTTTACTTTTATTAAAGGCATTAAAAACCTGAGATAGGTCGGGAAAACACACGGTACTTTCATAAGCTTCATTTACAAAACCCATCAAATCGACAAAATAAGACTGTTCTAGTTCGTCTCCGAGTATATTGTTCCAATCCTTTGGTAGTAATTTATCCATAATAATAAAAGTTAATGTGAAAGCACCCACTCTTCAGCTTGTGCAAGTAATAATTTCTTTCCGTGAATACTGTCTTTCATTGGTAATTGTGCCACACCAATAATACGGCGTATAATTTCGACACCTGCAAAGCTTTTAACTAAATTTCTATCGATATCCGAAGAAGGATATTGATTGATAAGTTCATCACACAATTGAAGGTCTTTAGTTATTATAAAAATATGCCCTATCATCACCCCTAAATCAAAAGCTGCGTTACCCGCAAAACTAAATTCAGGATCAAGAATAGAAATAGCCTCCTTACATTTCATCCAGCTACCAGGATAATAATCTCCGTGAAGTAATACACTATCCTCTGTTGCCAAGCTCATATATAATTTACCTAACTGACGTACCTTTTCGATAAGCTTTGTATTACACTTAACCGATGAAGCCAACACTCCCAATCCCTCCTGTATCGCTTCTAGGTCAATAGGATTATGCTCACTAAAGGGTAATACAAATATATGCTCATGGTTTAACCTTCGTAATTCTATATTATCAGGATAATCTTTAGGCACTGGAATTTGATGAATCTCCCAAAGTATCGAGACTAATGCTGTGAGATGATTTTTATCAATGTTATTATTTTGGTACAAAAATGAAAAATCGGTATTTACCCCTAAATCTTCCATTACTAATATATGCTGACTTGGAATAAATTTTATCAAATTAGGAAACCTCTCCGAAATAGAGTATCCCTCTATACGTTTATAAAAAGCGGCTTCAGAAACAATTCGATTGATAGGTGCAGGAATACTTTTAAATTTCTGTACAAAAGGTTTTGCTTGTTTAACAATAAAACTACGTTGTGAAGTCTTTACCCTAATCACTAGGTTCATATTACCTTCGCCTGGTTTTTCTATAGATAATACGTCTTCTTCAGGTAATAAAATATGTTGCTCCTGTAACCAATGAGTAAGTTCTTGTAAGGGAAGGGATAATTCTAATATCATTATTTCTTTATAGGTTTCACTTCTTGAATAATTTCCAAAAATTACGTTTTACCTTTAAGGTATCAATATCTGTAAAAATACTTATTTCCCTAGAAGTATTTTCCTTTGGAGTACTGAACTTTCTTTTCTCAGTCCATTGAGGATGTGCTATAGCTTCAATAAGTGCCAGGTCCCACATAATCCACTTGTTTTTCATAGGATCTTTTTTTGTCCACCAACGATTGTAACGCTCCCACCTGTCTACAAGATAATTCCCTATTGGCGATTTATCTTTTAATACCTCATCAACTTCTTCCTTTTTAAAAACTAAATGTTGAGCAGTTGTAGCACTCATTACCGATAAATCCAAAGCTTTGTTGTTTAAAAGACTATTTACTGCTATAGCATCATTACGAGAATTAAATTCATTTTTATTATAGTGATTTGTTTCTGGTGTATGCCAAAACCCAATGTAATACACTTTTATTTTAGATACTATACTAGGGTCTAATAACAACGCCGATGCCACATTAGTACAGGATCCTAAAATTGCTATACGCAACTTTTCTGATGGATTCATTTTATGAGCTTGTTCTATAATGAAACCTGTAGCCTCAGAACGTTGTGGTGTGTTTATATCAGCTATAGGGTAATTACTTCCTTTTCTTAAAGTAATTTGTGGTTTTTGGGTATGTGTTATAATTTCATAATTTACGCGATGGCTTTCGTCAGCAGTTTTAGCACTAG
>CAYYNF010000142.1:0-6280 GCA_964472695.1 uncultured Flavobacteriaceae bacterium | reverse complement strand
GTAATGCACGATGATCAGCATGGAACAGCGATTATTTCTGCAGCAGCATTATTAACTGCTTGTGAGATAGCAGGTAAGAATATTGAAGATGTAAAGATTGTTGTAAGTGGAGCAGGAGCAGCAGCGGTTTCTTGTACAAGATTGTACAAGTCGTTTGGTGCTAAGTCTGAAAATATTGTAATGACCGACAGTAAAGGGGTTATTCGTTCAGACCGTGGTAATTTAACTTCTCAGAAAGCAGAATTTGCTACAGATAGAGATTTACATACTTTAGAGGACGCAATGAAAGATGCCGATGTATTTATCGGACTTTCTATGGCGAACTTAGTATCTCCTGAGATGTTATTGAGTATGGCTAAGAATCCTATTGTTTTTGCAATGGCGAATCCTAATCCAGAAATTGAATATGATTTAGCAGTAGCTACCCGTGACGATATTATTATGGCAACAGGTCGTAGTGATAATCCTAATCAGGTGAACAATGTGTTAGGTTTTCCATTTATCTTTAGAGGAGCGTTAGATGTACGTGCTACAGGTATTAATGAGGAAATGAAGAAAGCTGCTGTAATAGCTTTAGCGGATTTAGCAAAACAACCAGTACCAGAGGAAGTAAATATCGTGTATAACGAGATGAGACTTTCTTTCGGTAAAGAATATATTATTCCAAAGCCATTTGACCCTAGGTTAATTGGGGAGGTTCCAGTAGCAGTAGCGAAAGCGGCTATTGAAAGTGGAGTAGCACAAAAAAATATTGAAGATTGGGATGCTTACAAGAATGAGCTGTTAAACCGTATTGGGGATAATAATAAAATATCACAGCGTTTACGAACTACAGCAAAACAAAGCCCTAAGCGTGTTGTGTTTGCAGAAGCAGAGCAATTGAAAGTGTTAAAAGCAGCACAAATTACTTTAGAAGAAGGTATTGCTAAGCCAATATTATTAGGTGATAGTGCAGTGATTTTACCAATTATGGAGCAGTTGGATTTTGATCCTGCTACCGTAGAAATTATCGACCCTAAGGCAGAGCAGTTTAAAGAGCAAAAAGATGCTTATGCTGAGGCTTATTGGAAAGAGAGACAACGTAAAGGAATCACTTTATCTGATGCAAAAAAAGTAATGCGTCAGCGTAATTATTTCGGTGCAATGATGGTAAATCAAGGTGATGCTGATGCTTTATTGTCAGGTTCTACTCGTAGTTATAGAGATGTAATTAAGCCAGTATTAGAGTCTATTGGTTTAGCAGAAGGACAAACAAGAGCCGCAGCTGTGAATTTAATGATTACTGAGAATGGACCATTGTTAATTAGTGATACTTCAATCAACATTAATCCAAATGAGCAGGAGTTAGCACAGATTACTGAGCTTACAGTGAAAACAGCAAAAATGTTTGGTATTGAGCCTAATGTAGCGATGATTTCTTATACAAATTTCGGAGGGTCTAAAGATCCTAACGCTACTAAAGTGGAGAAAGCAGTAAGAATTTTACATGATTCATTGCCAGAAGTACCTATTGATGGACCGTTACAAACCGATTTTGCATTGAATAATGATATGCTTAAAACTTACTTCCCATTCTCGAAGTTAGTAGATAAGAAAGTAAATACATTAGTTTTTCCAGATCTTAGTGCAGCTAATAGTACATACAAGCTACTAAAAGAGATTAGTAAAGCACAATCTATAGGGCCAATCCTTATGGGGACTAAAAAGCCAGTTCATATTCTTCAGTTAGATGCTAGTGTAGATGAAATGGTAAATATGGCGGCAATTGCTGTAATAGATGCACAGATCAAGAAATAATTTGTTTTAGATTGTGTATTTCGTCGGTAATTTTTGTAAATTATTATTTGTTTACTTATGATTGCATTTCATTTTTAGAATAAATAGTAAATTTATGATTCATCACATTAATGGGAAATTAGTAGAAAAATCATCAACTTATGTGGTGATTGAATGTCAAGGAGTAGGTTATGAAATAAATATTTCGCTCAATACTTACTCAAAGATAGGTGATGAAGAAGCTTTAAAGTTATACACTTTTTTACAGGTTAAAGAAGATTCGCATACACTTTGGGGTTTTGCCGATAAAAAGGAAAAAGCATTATTTAAGTTATTAATATCTGTTTCAGGAATAGGTGGAAACATTGCACGAACAATGCTTTCCACCTTAACTCCTGAAGAAATTATGGATGCTATTTTGTCAGATGATGTAGCTACCATAAAAGCAGTAAAAGGGATCGGCCCTAAAACTGCTCAAAAAACCATTATAGAACTAAGAGATAAAGTTCAACAAATACACCAGTTTGATGATAAAAAAATACCAGTAAAGAATTCTAGTAGTGTTAAGGACGAGGCGATCGCGGCTTTAGAAACCTTAGGTTTCCAAAGAAAGGCTATTCAAAAAGTAGTAGATGTGATCGTTAAACAAGATCCAAACCTACCTGTAGAAACTATTTTGAAACAAGCCCTTAAAAAACTCTAACTTTTGTATTTTTTATTAAATCTAACGCACTCTTTTACATACTATACTTATTTATTCATCTTATTATTGACGACTAGTGTTTATGCACAGAACCCTCCTATAGTGAGGGATTCTACGAGTACCACGTATTCTTTTAATAAACTGAAGCTCGATGATCCAGAAAATATTCAACATAAGTATGAGTATGATCCCGTTATTAATAAGTATAAATATGTCAAGTCAATAGAAGATTATGACATAAGTTACCCGTTATACCTATCTCCAAAGCAGTATTTTAATAAGATACGAAAAGAGGGAATGCGTACTTATTTTAGAGAGAAAGTAGATGCTATTAGTGGTAATGGAGAAGATAGTGAGGAAAAGAGAAAGAAACTTCTTCCTATTTATTATGTTAACAATAGTTTTTTTGAATCTATTTTTGGAAGTTCCGAAATTGAAGTTATCCCTCAGGGATCTGTTGAAGTTGATTTAGGTGCTTTATATAATAAACAGAATAACCCAGCCTTTTCACCAAGAAATCAAAGTAATTTTACTTTCGATTTTGATCAACGTATTAGTTTAAGTTTACAAGGAAATGTGGGTACACGACTTTCTGTAATTGCTAATTATGATACAGAGTCAACTTTCGATTTCCAGAATCAGTTAAAGTTACAATATAACCCTACAGAAGACGATATTATTCAAGCTATTGAAGTCGGTAATGTGGCTTTACCTGTAAATAGTTCTTTGATACAAGGAGCACAAAGTTTATTTGGTTTTAAGACAAACTTGAAGTTCGGACGTACTACGGTATCGGCGGTATTTTCTGAACAACGTTCAGATACAAAATCGGTATCTGTACAAGGTGGTGGAATCATAGAAGATTTCGAAATTTTTGCTCTTGATTATGATGAAAATAGACATTATTTTTTATCTCAGTATTTTAGAGATCATTATGATGAAGCTTTAGAACAGTATCCTTTTATTAATTCGAATATTCAAATTACAAGAATCCAAGTTTGGGTAACTAATAACGCTAATAGTGCAACAGGACTTACAAACGCTAGAAATATAGTTGCTCTACAGGATTTAGGAGAATCGGATATTACCAAAGTAGGTATCCCAAACTCTGATTTTATTACTACCACTAGTGAGTTACCTGATAATGGTAACAATAAACTTGATCCAGAGCGTATAGAACAGGGGACAGGCTATCTTAATCCAGCTATTAGAGATGTAGGTTTATTATCAAATGCTTTCAATATTGATGGAGTAGAGGAAGGAACTGATTATTCTAAACTTGAAAATGCACGTTTACTTAGCGAAACACAATATACATTAAATTCTCAACTAGGGTATATTAGTTTAAACCAGAAGTTAAATAGTGATGAAATTTTAGGGGTTGCATTTCAATATACTTTAGGAGGACAAGTTTATCAGGTTGGTGAATTTGCTAATGATGGAGTGTCGAGTACTTCTACGGAACAAACAGAAGTAGATGGTATAGCCTTATCTTCTACACAAGCATTAGTGGTGAAGCTCTTAAAAAGTTCTATTACTTCAGTAAGTGAGCCTATTTGGGATTTAATGATGAAAAATATTTATAATTTAGGGGCGTTCCGACTGTCGAAAGATGGGTTCCGTATGAATATTTTATACACTGATCCGTCTCCTGTCAATTATATAAAGGATGTTAATACGGATGAAATTATTGCTCAAAACCCAGATGATGAAACGCCAACTTTATTAAAGATTTTCAATTTAGATTCCTTAAATGATAATAATGATCCGATTCAAAATGGAGATGGATATTTTGATTATTATGAGGGGATTACTATCGACACGAGTAATGGTCGCCTAATTTTTACTACAGTAGAACCTTTTGGGGAACACTTATTTAATGTTTTGGGTACGGGTGCTGAAACTTATACAGACCCTTTAACTTATAATGATAATCAGGCAGCATATGTGTTTGATAAACTTTATTCAGAAACAAAAACAGAAGCAGAGCAGGTACAAGCAGATAAAAATAAATTCCAAATCAAGGGACGCTATAAGACTACTTCCCAAAATGGAATATCTATAGGGGCATTTAATATCCCTCGTGGTTCAGTAACTGTAAGTGCTGGTGGTCGTATTCTACAAGAAGGTATAGATTACACTGTGAATTATCAGTTGGGGCGTGTTGAAATTTTAGACGAAGCTTTACTTTCCTCAAATACACCTATTGATATCTCAACAGAGAATAACGCCATATTTGGACAGCAAACTAAGCGATTTTCAGGAATCACAGTAGAGCATAAACATTCTGAAAATTTAACCTTTGGGGGTACTTTAATTAATGTTAAAGAACGTCCGCTTACTCAGAAGTCGAATTTCAATTACGAACCTATTAATAATACCGTAGTAGGGTTTAATACAAACTTTTCTACGGAAGTTCCTTTCCTTACGAGAATGGTGAATAAGCTACCTAATATTGATACTGAAGCACCTTCTAATTTATCCTTTCAAGGAGAGTTTGCTTATTTGTTTGCGGGAGCTCCTAATGCCGCCGATTTTCAAGGAGAGGTTACCTCTTATTTAGATGATTTCGAAGGAGCACAGACTTCTATTAATATGAATACCCCACTTTCATGGGAATTATCGAGTGTGCCAGAGTCATTTCGTCCAGAAACTTCAGGAAGAGCATCAGGAGGAAGAAGGGCTGCTTTATCATGGTATAAAATTGACCCAATCTTTTATTCGAACACAGCACCTGATGATATTTCTGATACAGAAATTTCTCGTCCAGAAACACGATTGGTTACTGTAAATGAGGTTTTCCAAGAAGCACAAGTTGATGTTACTACAACTACTCTAGGTTTGTTTACTTTCGATTTATTTTATCGTCCAGAAGAAAGAGGGCCTTATAATTATAATGAAACTTTAGAGGCTCCAGAAGATAATTTTGCTGGAATTACTAGAGCGATTTCCTCAACGAATTTTGAGCAATCTAATATTGAGTTTGTCGAGTTTTGGTTAATGGATCCTTATACCCGAACAACTAGTTCAGATACTAATAATGACGGAATTCTAGACGGCTCTTTTACTAATGAAGGTTACGTAGATAGTACCAATACAGGGCGTATTGTATTTAACATCGGTAATATTAGTGAGGATGTATTAGCTGATGGTAGAAAACAATATGAAAATGGATTACCAGAGACAGAAATCCCATACGTTGAAGGAACAGCTAATGAGGAGTACCGAGATGATAATTATGGGCGTACTCCAGTAAATCAGTCTTTGACCTATGCTTTCGATAACCAAGGAGACGCCCGAAGTACACAGGATTCAGGATTTGATGGATTGACAGATACACAGGAGATTGAAGCTTTTGGTACTGCTTTTGGAGATGATCCTTCTAATGATAATTACCAGTATTTTTTACAAGCTTCAGGAGGTATAGAAGAGCGTTATAAGCATTATAATGGTACTGATGGAGATTCTCCTGTTGAGGTTACTGAAGAAAATCGTGGGCGAACTACGCTACCAACAGTAGAGGATGTGAACCGAGATAATACGATGAACACTATCGATCAGTATTTTGAGTACACCGTAGATATTAGTCCAGAAGATTTTCAAATTGATAACCCATTAGTTACAGACCAAGTGGTAACGAGTGTTGAAACGGCAGATGGTACCATGCTAAATGCACGTTGGTTACAGTTTCGTATTCCATTAAGCGATGCTAGTGTAATGCGTCGTAATGGTCAGGGGACAGTAAGAACAACTAGTGCTAATGCACCTTCGGATTTACGTTCCGCTAATTTTATGCGTATG
>CAYYNF010000141.1:0-6346 GCA_964472695.1 uncultured Flavobacteriaceae bacterium | reverse complement strand
AGGAATTCCTAAACTACGAATACACGCAATAGCAAACTGGGCAAAATCTTGACAGACCCCTTTCTTCATCCTCATTACTTCATTTATAGGTGTTGAGATATTGGTAACACCTGATGAAAAAGTGAAATCAGTAAAAATACGATGAACAAGCTCCTCCACACCTTCAAAAAGAGAACGGTTTAACTTTAATGACTGCTTAGCATAATTTTTAATATCTTCACTAATCCCCTTAATAAATGTAGAATCTAGCACATACTGCTTAGCATCAAGATCTTCAAAAGAAAGCAATGGCTGAGACATAATATCTTTCGCTTGTGCTAAGGTTACGTTTGTACACTGAGGTGATGAATAACTTTGATGAACCTGATCAAAGTTTCTATTTACAATACTAATAACCTCTACTTCTAGTGACTTATGCACTTCATGTAATGCAAAACGAGTAACCTTATTTCCGAAAAAATCTTGCCTTTGAGATATATTTTTCGAATCAGGCTTTGGATCTATATGTAAGCTCGATTCAAGTAATTCTTGTCCGTGAAATGACTTAGGAGTCATTACCGCTAAATTATAACAAGAACTAACATCTGTTGAATACTTATAGGAAGTCTTATGAGATACTCTAAATTTCATGAAATTTCTATATTTTTTGAGAAGGCTGCTTTATAGACTTTAAATGATTAAAATAAATATTAGAGACTTCACTAGCAAACACCTCCAATGAATCTTTTAAATAATGGAATAATGTCTGTAATTTACTACCTTCTATATCTGTTAAGTTAGTCTCTCTTAATAGACGTAAACCATTTTCGATATATCTAATCACTAAATACCTAGAGTTATTAATATCAGGTAATTGCTTTACACTCTTTTGTAATTGCAAAATCAAATACATCAATGATCTTCCAAACTCCTGATGTGTCAATAGTAAAGTTAGCGTATTTTCCATATTTATATACGATTTAAAAGTATATCGATAAATATTTATACTCTCATGACTCTGCAAAAGATACTCCAACATATCATATTCGATATTGAGGTCTTTAGAATCGGATAACATATAATCCATCTTGTTAACATAAAAGATACTAGCTTCTACATTTAAACCCAACTCATACATCAACAAACCTTGATTAAATAAGATACTTTCCTCCATAAAACCTACAATAGCTATAAGCCTAGTAACTAATCGATCAAGAACTTGTATTACATCTTCTAACACTGGATTTTCTTGTTTATACAAATCATCTAAAATATCCAAGATAGTTTGAACACCATCAAATACCCTCCAAAGATCCTGAGACCATAAGTTTCTTATCGAAAAATATGAATTACATAATAAACTAAGTGTATTAGATAAAGTACCAATCTCACCATTATTACAAGTAACCTCTATTATACTATCTTTTATTTTAACTGTATCAAGATCGGTAGTATCTAATGAAATATAAGTTAATTTAGATAAGGTAGTAAAAAGTTTAAGGTACTTAGTTTTGTCTTTATTCAACTGATGGTCATCTAAATACAAAATAGATTTTGTGAGCATACGTAAATAACGCGCCAGCTGTAATGACCTACTGAGATAACGCCCCGACCAATATAAATTCTGAGCTGTAGAACTAGGTAAATCTTCTAATTTTGAAATATAACTTTTTTCAAACTGAGCATTATTCAACTGAATCTTAGACGAGTAAGACTTTCCCTTTTCTGAAAGAACACAGATATCTTTACTAACTCCTCCCTTTTGGTATACATCGTCAATACTTTTGAGCTTAGAAGCTACACGTGCCAACCCTCCTGGCATTACTGAAAAACCTTCGGAAGTATCTGTTACAAAAAATCGACAAATAACTTTCTTGGCCTCAATTTTCCCTTGATTAAAATTAGGAATTCGTGTACATTTCACTTTCTCTTGAGCAACAAACAAATAGGGTTTATTAAGTATTTCACTCTTTAATCGCTGAGTTTCTTTCTTTGAAAGAAACTCGACAAAGTAGATCTGGTCTCGACTAGATTTGTCTATATATTTTATAACTAACTTAGAAAAGTTACTCATTACAAACTCAAGACTAGAAGCATCTCCACACCACCATGTTTTTATTTGAGGTAAAATTAGATCTTCACCTAAGTAAAATTGTGCTATTTGAGGCATAAATGCCGTAATACCAAAATTTTCAACTATACTACTTCCAATAGGATTCACAACCCCTACGTTATCATTTCGTATTACATCCAGAAGTCCTGCAACCCCCCAATACGAATTTCCGACTTGCTCCAAAGGGTCAATATCACGACTATCGACCCTTCGATAAAGCACATCAACACGCTTAAGTCCTTTTAAGGATTTCATCCACAAATACCCATCACGTACTACTAGGTCATTACTTCTGACCATTGGAAAACCAAAAAACGAAGCTAAATAAGCCTGTTCAAAATAAGTCTCGCTAGTAGGTCCTATACTAAAAATAACAATGTTAGGGTTTTCAACTTCATTAGGGCATACCTTTATAAATAAGGCATATAATTTATTATAAAAATCATCTAAATTACACACATTACCTTGCCTATACACTTCTGAAAGCACCATATTAGCAATACGGCGATTTTCCAAAGTGTAACCTATACCCGGAGGAATTTCTGTACGATCATTAAGCACCACCATACGCCCACTACTATCTCGTGACAAGTCAGCTGCATAAAGTTTTATATTAGTACCTCTTTCAGATATAAGCTGATCACATTCTCGTAGAAACCTACTATCAGAATAAACCATTTCTTGCGGAAGGATGCCACTCTTTATTAATTTCTTTTCCCCATAAATATCTTTAAAGATTAAATCAAGAAGTTGAGCACGTTGTTTCAACCCTGCTTCTATCGTTTCCCACTCATGACTTCCAATAACATGTGGCAATACATTTAAACTCCAAGGACGATTAAATCCCTTTGGTTTACTATAAACATTGTAAGTTACTCCATTCTCAGAAAAACGTCGGTCAATCTCCTTTTGCTTACGCTCCAAGACTTCATTATCTACCTTAAAAAGGGTTTTTGACAATAATTTCCAAGCTGATCGTAATTGTTTTTGATTATCAAAAATTTCATCATAAACCTGTTTATTAAAATCAAATAAGCGTGACTTCTTCATCATCTTGACTTTCTTAAATCTAATGTTTTTGGAAACTCATAATCTACAGGAACTTCTTTGTATTTAAAAATTGGCTGTGCCTCCCTCTTCATAACTTGTGTGGTAGTTTCTGCACCTACCGTCTCAATAGCGACTTTTTGCTCTACTTTAGCCTGCGTATGGTTAAATTCCCAAAATCTGTTAATACGCCTTGACTCTGCTTCAAAACTATTAACAGGAAACACATCATAAGACCTTCCTCCTGGGTGACTCACAAAATAGGTACACCCTCCTAATGACCTATTATTCCAAGTATCTACAATATCAAACACCAATGGAGAATCTACTCCTAAAGTTGGGTGTAAGGCAGAATGTGGATTCCAAGCCTTATAGCGAATACCTGCCACAAATTCTCCCTTTACAGGAGTTTTAGATAAATTAACTTTCACCCCATTACACGTTAACACATAACGCTCCTCTAAAAAATTACTTACCTTAACCTGAATACGCTCTAAAGAAGAATCTACATATCGAGAAGTTCCACTTCCGGTAACTTCCTCACCCAACACATGCCAAGGCTCAATACCCGCACGTAATTCTAACTCCACATCATTCACCATCAGCTCGCCATAAGTAGGAAATCTAAATTCAAAAAATGGATCAAACCAGCTTTCCTCAAAAGCATAACCTGCCTTATTCAATTGATTTACAATTTCTCGAATATCTTGACGGCAATAATGTTCTAATAAAAATTTATCATGTAATTCTGTTCCCCAACGCACTAATTCATGCTCATAAGGACTTGTCCAAAACCATGATACTAGAGCTCGTACTAATAAGTTTTGTACTAAACTCATTTCTGGATGTGGTGGCATATCAAAACCACGTAACTCCAAAATACCTAATCTACCTGAAGATGAATCAGGAGAGTAAAGTTTATCAATACAGAACTCTGCCCTATGCGTATTTCCTGTAAGGTCCGTAAGTAAATGACGGAATAGACGGTCTGTCAACCAATAAGGTACTTCACCATCTTTAGGAATATTACTAAATGCTATTTCAAGTTCGTAAAGACGCTCCATACGAGCTTCATCAATACGAGGTGCCTGACTAGTAGGCCCTACAAAAGCTCCTGAGAACAAATATGATAATGAAGGGTGGTGTTGCCAAAAAGTTAATAAACTACGCAATAAAGAAGGTCGTCTTAGTAAAGGACTATCTTTTGGGGTACGCCCTCCTAACGTAAGATGATTTCCACCTCCTGTACCTGTATGCTTCCCATCGATCATAAATTTTTGAGTCCCTAACTTCACTTTCAGTGCCTCTTCATAAACCGACAGTGTATTTTGCACTAAATCCTCCCAATTATCAACAGGGTGAACATTTAATTCAATTACTCCTGGATCAGGGGTAACACTCATAGATTCTATGCGATTATCCTTTGGTGGTGCATAGCCTTCAAGTACAACTGGAACTTCTAACTTCTCTGCTGTTTTCTCTATAGACTTTAGCAAATCCAAAAAATCATCTATATGCTGTAGAGGTGGTAAAAATAAGTACAGCTTATTATCTCGTACTTCTGCACTTATAGCAGTTCTTATAAAATAATTTTCTTTCGACGAACTAGCAGATGCATTTTGAAGGGTTTGGAAACGCTGTGACACCTTTTTTTCAAAGTCAATTAGAGGTTCCTTATCCGAAAAAAGATCTGGTTCATAAGAAGGGAAATATTCCTGATCAGACTTCATCTGTAAAGACTTTAAAGGTAGTCGTAATCCTAGAGGAGAATTTCCTGGTATTAAAAAGATATGATTTCTTCTAAATTGCCAATCACAGGTAAGCCATTGTCCTGATCGAACATTAAGAGGCAATAAATAACCTACGGCATTAGTCACGCCTTGCTTCATGATTGCATTAAGCTTTTCAAGAGCAATACCCGCATCTTTATCCTCACTTGGGTTATAATCTACTGGTAAATTTCCTTCTTCCCATAATTGAAAAAAG
Source organism: uncultured Flavobacteriaceae bacterium (assembly GCA_964472695.1). Classification (GTDB taxonomy): domain Bacteria; phylum Bacteroidota; class Bacteroidia; order Flavobacteriales; family Flavobacteriaceae; genus Aquimarina. The sequence goes on along the minus strand of CAYYNF010000141.1, from coordinate 1,221 downwards.
ACATCCTCGTATACAGGTTTAATGTAATTTTCAGACACTCCTAAATAACTTGTAAGCGTCTCTAAAAACAAACGATCTATATCTTTAGGTAAAGTCTTTAATTCTGAAAAAGAAGCAAATAATTTTGGGTTTTTCCATATCGACTTACCGTCTTTACGCCAATAAATTTGATTTTGCCACCTTGGAATAGGCTCTCCTGGGTACCATTTTCCTTGTGCCTGATGAATAAAACCATGATTATTTGTAAAACGCTTTAATAAACCTTCTGTGAAATCTATAGCGAGTTTTTGTTTATGAGGACCATCAGCAAGTGTATTCCATTCCGGAGATTCAAAATCTTCTGTAGATACAAAAGTAGGCTCTCCCCCTGTAGTGAGTCGTACATCATTACTGATTAACTCATCATCTACCTGAAAACCTAACTGATAAATTTCATTCCATTGCTGTTGAGTATAAGGCTTTGTAACACGTGGCGATTCAAAAATACGTGTAATAGAGTTATCAAATTCAAATTCTGTTTCACATATATCAGTCATTCCTGTTACAGGTGCTGCACTTTCATAAGAAGGTGTACAGGCTATAGGAATATGCCCCTCCCCTGCTAATAAGCCTGAGGTCGCATCAAAACCTACCCAACCTGCTCCTGGAATATATACTTCAGCCCATGCATGTAAATCGGTAAAATCCTTTTCAGGTCCATTAGGTCCCTCTAGATGTTGTTCATCGGCTGTAAGCTGTGCTAAGTACCCCGATACAAAACGTGCACCATAACCTAAGTGACGTAATACCTGAACAAACAACCAAGCAAAATCACGACACGATCCTGTTCCTAAGCGTAGAGTCTCATCACTAGACTGTACCCCTGGCTCCATACGGATATTATAATTAATTAAAGTGTTTATTTTCTGATTAATAGCAATCAAATAATGTATCGTACTCTCTTCCTCAATATTTAAATTAGAAACAAATTCTTTGATTAAATCACCCTTATCAATAATCTCTAAATAAGGAGCTAATTCTTTTACAATGGTACTATCATATTCGAAAGGTACTTTTTCAGCACTATCCTCTATAAAAAAAACACAAGGATTAATACTTGTAAGATCCGCTAGAATTTCAACCTCTACACTCAATTCTGTAGTCTTTTCTGGAACTACTACACAAGCCAAATAATTTCCAAAAGGATCTGTTGTATTCCATTTACTAGCAATTTCTGAAGCG
>CAYYNF010000140.1:0-6438 GCA_964472695.1 uncultured Flavobacteriaceae bacterium | reverse complement strand
AGTAAGCAGAAAGGTCTTGTTCCAGCTTCACGCCCATCTAAGTACCTGGAGTAATTTTCAATACCTGAACAATACCCTAATTCTTTTATCATTTCTAAATCGAAATTAGTACGTTCCTCCAGTCGTTTTGCCTCTTGGTGCTTGCCTATTTCTTCAAAATAACGCACTTGTTTTCCTAGATCTAATGCAATCTGATCAATAGTGGCGTTAAGTGTTTCTTGTGAAGTCACAAACATATTGGCAGGATAGATATTGATATTCTCAAATGATTCTATCACAGTATTATTTGATGGGTTAAAAGATTCGATCTCCTCAATTTCATCTCCGAAAAAAGAAATACGAAAGGCTTCATCGGCGTAACTAGGAAAAACATCAATACAGTCTCCCTTTATTCTAAAGTTTCCTGGTAAAAAATCAGCTTCAGTACGACAGTATAAACTTTGTACAAGTTGATGAAGCAAAGTTGTACGTGAAATTTCCTGATCTACTTCGAGTGTTATAATATTTTTTTGAAATTCTTGAGGGTTTCCAATACCATATAAACAGGATACCGAGGCTACTACTATAACATCACGCCTTCCTGATAATAGAGTTGAAGTTGTGCTAAGTCTTAATTTTTCTAACTCATCATTTATAGACAAGTCCTTTTCTATATAAGTTCCTGTAGTAGGAATAAAAGCTTCTGGTTGATAATAATCATAATAAGACACAAAATACTCAACCGCATTATTAGGGAAAAACTGCTTAAATTCTTGATAAAGTTGTGCTGCCAGTGTTTTATTATGTGCTAATACTAGTGTAGGACGTTGTACTTTCTCAATGATATTCGCTGCAGAAAATGTTTTCCCTGACCCTGTTACTCCTAGTAAAGTTTGGTATTTTATACCACTTTCTAATCCTTCTGATAGGGCTTTTATAGCCTGTGGTTGATCCCCTTTTGGGGTATAATCAGAAACTAATTTAAACTGCATAATGGAAAAATAAGATCACCAAAATTACAATAAACCCAATAACTCCAGTATACAGAGAGATTAATATTTTATTAAAGTTTACCAACAGGACAGTTACAACTCCATCTTGAACTACCTCTGTACGGACGACTATCTTTACCGAAGTTATACCCTAATGTGACCTGATGAAAACCAGAATTACTTATTCCTGAAATACCTATTTGATTCGTAAAGGTATAAGCAAAAACAAAATCATTATAATGTATTCCTAGAAAGGTAGAAATACTATTAAAATTGGATGGAATAAGGTCTTCGTCATCAGTGACATAATTGATATAATCTATACCTCTACGATATGATACCCCTCCCCATGTCAGGACTCCTTTAGGCATATCAAAGTATACTTTTGTATTGATATCAAGTAGTTGCTCATTGGTATTCGGGGTATAACTATATTGAACAGAAGGTTCTATTTGTGTTTTTGAACGTCTTCCCAAAGAAAAACCATTCCCCATTGCTACGGTATAGTTTCGTAGATTTTCAGGCTCCACAAAGTTTAAAGCATTTTTAAAGAATGTGGATAAATTTTTTGTCGTAAACATCATGAACAAGTTACGGTTCAGGTAAGTAGCACTAAGGTTCAATGAAATAATACGATCAGTATCTGTAGTAGGATTTATAGAAGAATCACTAGCTACTAAGCTATTACTAAAACTTGTTTGATCTAGTACACGTTCAGATATTCCTGTACTAATGGCAAATGAAAACTGATTTAACTCTGTTTCTCGTCTACTAAAATTAAGATGATAAGCAAATGTACCATAAGCACTATTATTGCTAAAATTTCCATTTTTATCACTAAATACTAAAGCTCCCACACCTACATTTTTTCGTACACGTCCATTTATACTGGCTGTAAATAATGATGGTGCATTTTCAACACCTACCCATTGTGTTCTTCCTGTAAGTCGTATACGGTTATGATGAGCTGCACCTGCCATTGAGGGATGATTAAGAAACCAACCCGCAGTTAGATAATCTTGATATGTAGGAAGTCCTTGTTGAGCTAACAGTGAGTAGAAGGAAAACAGAAGAGATATTATAAAGAGGTTTATTTTCATTTATTTTTTTTTACGGAATAGGACATTAAGCTTAATTAAGTTAAAAATAGTTATTTTGTCCTTTTTTATCTAGTTTTTCCTAAAATTGTTTGAAAATTAGCTTTTTAATTTAACTAATTAATACTTGATGATGAAAGAAGACCGATTAATGTCGAAGAAAAAACCTATGTTCCCTATCAATGATGATTTACGTGCTTATCTTGAAAAATATAATAGGTCATTTCGGATAGCTATTAGTTACCATGATTTATTACGTTTTGCAGGGGCAATAACGCTCTATGATGAAAATGATGAGGATACTTTATGGGTACGAGTATATTTTAACGAAATAGAACGTAAAGAAATTGATGAACAACTTAAGAATGTTTACATGGTACTTCACTCTGATGGAAATAAGGATATAAGTGATTTCTTATCAGTAGATGCTATTGATTACTGTACATTCGGAAACTCTAAACCCTTTAGGGTTAAAATTAGAAATGTTCTCAATGACAACTTTACTTACTTTTATGTAAAACAAGCTGATGCTTCTCGTGTTTATGGTTTGGATTTAGAACATATTTTATCTCCTAATCGTATTAATTTTTTAGTTGAAGGAGATACACTCATTGAAGAACATATTGTAGGTATTCCCGGAGATATTTTTATAAAAAAATATTTACCAAGCCTTTCACCAAGCGAACATGCACAAATTGCAAAAGAGTTTGTAAAATTTAACGAACGTTGTCAAATGCGACTTCTTGGAGATATGCGTTCTTATAACTATGTAGTTATACCTACTCATGATTTTGATAGTGTCAAATATCGTATCCGTGCTATTGATTTTGACCAACAGTGCTATGAAGGAAAACTAAAAGTATATCAACCTCAATTTTTTAAGGAAAATAACCAAATGGTATCTCTTTGCAGCAATCGATTAGATCTATCATCGATATTGCAGTACCGTAAAGAAGAACGTTCTGTATTAGCAAAACGTTTAATGGGAACAAAACACAGAGCAAAAGCTTTATTGGAAATCATGATAAAAGATCATATTTCTCATCAAGAACATATAGATAATCTAAAAAAGGAATTGTTTGATTTCACCTATCATGCTAAGTTTAGACATTGTAATTCTATGGGAGAAATTCTACAAGTAGCCTTTAGATACATCACAAAAACTTACATTAACCATAAGAAGGAATATGGTTATTAGTTTACTGTTATAAACACAAAAAGCCGAAAAAGAGATAGATTCCCTATCTCTTTTTTGGTTTCTTTACTATTTGATATCCGATAACCCCTACTAATATGTAAGGAATAGCCATCAGATAGGTAATTCCGTTATTAATACCTTCAGCAGTTGCTGTTTGCTGATTACTTTCGAGTACCGCTCTACACATAGCACACTGTGACCATAACAGATTTGTACTACATGTTATAAGTATGACATATAGATATACTAGTTTTTTCATAATTATTGTGGATAGTAAGGAGAGATCATTACATATACTATTACGCCTGATATCGCTACATATAGCCATAAAGGAAAAGTAACTTTAGCAAGTTTACGATGTCTTTTGAAATCGCCATTCCAAGCCCTAGCATAAGTAAATAATACAAAAGGTATTACTGCAATCGATAGAATAATATGAGTAATAAGTACAAAATAATATACACTAGAAGTTATTCCTAATTTTGCTTTTTCTAATTCAGATACGATTCCATTTCCATCTAAGTCTCCAAATTTAGTAGCATCTGAAGTTGCATGATAGGCGACATAAAGTACTAAAAAAAGAGCCGATAAGAACATGGCTAATTTTATTAATTTTTCATGAGCACTTCGATTACCTTTTTTTATTTGTACTACAGCAACTACTAAAGTTATAGCTGTAATTGCATTAGTAGTAGCATAAATAGGAGGTAAAAAACCTAAGCGTTCAACGCCTGGAATACGTATACCAAATAAGGCCGCTACAGCCAAAGGAATAATCACAGAAAGAGCGATTATAAGTTTATTTTGAGAGGACTTTGTATTATTTTTCATTCATCAATTTTTTGATATCTTTAATTAAGATATTGATTTGTTCTTCTTCGCCATTTTCATCTACTTTTTCAGCAATACCAACTGTTCCCCTATAATAAATAATCGGGTTTCCAAATTGATCATAACGAGATCGCAAATAACCATTTTTATCAACTAATGCAAAGAAACCAGAATGTTCAAAGCCTCCAGGAGCATTACTATTTTCTTGAGCAAAGGCATTAAATTCTTTTCTAGCTATATTATATATCGCTGACTTTTCCCCCGTTAAAAAATGCCAATTAGGATTCAAAACATTATTGTGCTCAGCATACTTTTTTAATACATGAGGCGTATCATATTTTGGATTTATCGTAAATGAAGCGATAGCAAGCTGATCTGCATTATTTGAAAAATGATCTTGAATATGAACTAGATTTTTAGTCATTTTCGGACATATTGTAGGGCAACTCGTAAAGAAAAAACTTACCAAACTCACCTTTCCTTTCAGATCATGCTGTGTAATTAGTAGGCTATCCTGATTTAAAAAAGCAAATTCAGGTAATTTCTTCTTCTTATCATTAATCGTTAAAAAAGCTAACTTTTCGTTAGTAATAGGATTCGTAGCACTCATTCGATTGTTATCTATGATATCAGCATTTTTAAAACGATTCACAATACGAGGTACGAAGATAATACCGAATATCAGAATTATAAATGAAATGCCTACATAAGAATATTTTTTCATATTTACTCGTTTATTTTTGTATTGATCTTATTGTATTTTTTTAGTGCTAAACGATATTCAGCAAGGATTACTTTTACGTCATCTTTCATTTTTCCATTAATTTCTGCGACTGACCCCGAATTATACCCATATAACTTTCCTAACTCTTCATCATCGTCACGGCCTCTTAAAGCCTTATCCTTATCAACAATAAATATATAAGGAGTGTGATTCTTGTTATTAAGTTTATAAGGCGTTTTTAAACTATCAAAAAAGCTTTGAATCTCTTCCTGAGATCCGTATACAAAGTTCCATTTTTTAGTATCTGTAATACCATCTAAATCTCGCATTACATTATTAACTTTTTCCTCAGTACCTAAAGGCATGATCATAAGCATCTGGAAATCTTTAAAATCTTTAAAATAATTATAGATTTTCTGATTTATATTAAAAATATTTCCTTGAGTAATATTGAGTTCACTTCCCATAAAACCTATTACACTAATTTTCCCTTCCAAACTAATACTATCATTCTGCTTATGGAAAGCGTTAAGATTACCAATATTTTTTTCTAAAATAGGGAGTTTTGAAAAATGATGTACTCCCGAAGCAAAAAACATATAAGCCACTAACGGGAGTATAAAAAGAACCCCTAAAACAATTACTTTCTTCATAAAAATAAAAATATGTGCAAATTTAAATATACTAGCCTACTTAAGCTAGTCAAAACCTTTAATTCATCAAGATTTTAACTTTTGTATCACATCTTTCAAGAAGTTATTACACACTTATATAAAAGTTTTATTTTTGCATCATATAATTTTTAAAATTAGGATAATGTCTATAAAAATTTTTGGTCATAAATCTCCTGATACCGATGCTACAGCTTCGGCATTAGTGTGGGAGTGGTATTTAAATTATAAGGGAACAGCAGCTAAAGCCTATGTTTTAGAGCAACCAAATACCGAAGCACAATTTGTGTTAGATTATTGGGGAATTGAAATGCCACAGGTATTAAATGAGATAAATGAGACTGATCAGGTAGTAATTGTAGATACAAATAACCCAGAAGAGTTACCAACAGGAATTAATGATGCTCAGGTAATTCAAATTATAGATCATCACAAACTTGTAGGTGGATTACAAACTAAAGCACCTATCGAAATCTGTATTAAACCTTTAGCCTCTACAGCTTCTGTAATGTATACCCTTTTTTCAGAAGAAGTATTTACAGCAATGCCAAAAGCTATCAAAGGACTGATGTTATCTTGTATTATTTCTGACACATTAGAGTTTAGAAGTCCTACAACTACAGCATTTGATAAAGAAATTGCGATACGATTAGCTAAAGAAATAGAAGTTGACATATCGGAATATGCGACAAAAATGTTTGAGGCTAAATCAGATATTTCTGCATTTTCAGACGAGGAATTGATCAAAATGGATAGTAAGAAGTATGAAGTAGGAGGTAAAAAACTTCGTATTTCTGTCCTTGAAACAACTACACCAAGTGTCATACTCGAAAGAAAAGAAAGTCTCATAGCTTCTATGGAGGGTGTAAAGTCTAGTGATGCACTAGATGAAGTATTACTTTTTGTTATTAATATTCTTCAAGAGGAAGCTACCTTACTAATACCC
>CAYYNF010000139.1:0-6448 GCA_964472695.1 uncultured Flavobacteriaceae bacterium | reverse complement strand
AAACCTAAATACAACTATCAACAAACACAGATATTAACTTGTGTACCCTTTTGAACACTAAGAAAGAAACAATTAAACACCAAAGCCAAATCATTGAGTTTTTTTAACTCTAACAACAGAAATAAGTGGGATTTATGTTGATATAAATTACACCTAGACACCTTCACAAACACCCCTCTTAATAATTCACAAAAAAAAAGAAATAACAAACATGTTATCCTATAAAATTAACATTAAAAACAAAACTAAACTCTTTTTTTAACAAAAAAACAGTCAAACATAAAAAAAGAAATAGTTGAAGATTGAGGTTATGTAAAACACCTAAAAAATAACTAACTTTATCGAAAAATAACCAATACATCAATGAAAAGATTATTACACTACTTTTTAATAACATTCACCTACTTAACCTGTTACTCACAAAACACGATCCAAATATCGAATGGATCTGCTACAGAAGGTTTACCCTTAACAGTAATGATTAGACTGAATAATTCTAATGAAAATGGAGCACTACTTAACCTTACCATGACACCTGGTAGTGCCAATATAAGAGATTATGAGGGATATAGTTCCATCTTAAGCTTTCAGCCAGGTGAAACTACAAAAACACTCATTGTACAAACCACAAATGATGATATTGAAGAGGAAAATGAGACATTTTTTGTTAATGTAGGATTTTTTGGTTCTTCTACAGTTAGTTCAGCTACCATGACTATAATGGATAACGACGGAGAAATAAAACAACCTACTGCTCCAATTACGCCTATTGCACCTATTACTCCTCCTTGTGCTAATGCCCCACGATTAACCTACAGAGCTATTGAAAGTCCTAATAATTGTGGAGAAACAGGTAAAATAGAATTAACCTGTCAAAATTTACCTAACGGAGAATATATTGTAAACACGAACAACAATACATCTTTAACGATGAATGTTGTTAATAATATTGGGACAATCGATAACCTATCTGCTGGTACATATAACAACTTAACTGTTACTTATAACAACTGTACATCAAATAACAATATCAATATCACTATCGAAAATCCTACTCCTCCTTCTTTAATTTTAAGTAAGATTATAAACCCTACAACCTGTGAAGGAACAGGTGAAATACAATTAACGTGTCAGAATTTACCTAACGGAGAATATGTTATAAGCACTAACAGCAATACATCTTTGACAATGAATGTTGCTAACAATATGGGAACAATCGACAATGTATTTGTGGGTACTTATAACAATTTGAAAGTTACATATAATAATTGCTCATCAAACAGTAACATTAATATTAACATCGAAGCCCCTGAAGCTCCTTCTTTAACTTTAAATAAGGTTACGAACCCTACAACCTGTGAAGGAACAGGTGAAATCCAGTTAATATCACGTAATTTACCTGATGGAACATATATTTTAAATACTAATAACAACAAGTATTTAAAAATGAATGTTATTAATAATATTGGAACAATTAATAATGTGCTTACTGGTACCTATAATAACTTGAGGGTAACCTATAATAACTGTACATCAAATAGCGATATTAATATTAGTATTAACAATCCTACCTCTCCTTCTTTAACTTTAAACGGAGTTACAAACCCTAGTGAATGTAATAGTACGGATGGTAGTATCACTCTAAATACAGATGGTCTCCCTAATGGTACATATACTGTAAACCATGACGATGGAACACTTGAAATGACTGTAAACAATAACTTAGGTAACATTAGTAATCTTGGTAAAGGTACTTATAACAACCTATTTGTAGAGCACTTAAATTGTGAAAATTCACTAATGATAAGTACAAGTCTCTACGCAAACTGTGCTTTCACTGCTACGCGACCTACTTTTTCGAATATACCTTTAGGAACAGGATATTATATTAACAAACTATTCGCAAGTCCACCTAAAGATGTAATTTCGAACACTGATGACCTTATTAATGAGTATTTCGAATTTATAGGAAATGCTAACGAAAATATTCCTCAAAATCTTTATTTCATTATGATTGAAGGTGACGGAGGAAGCGAAGCTACAGACATGGGTAAAGTAAAAGAAGCAATACAATTAGGTGCCACAGGAGCTTCATTTGGAAATAATGGAATCTTTGCACTAACTTCAGATTACCATATGGACAATGGTGAGACATACTACAACCCTTACAGCAATATCATCATTGAAGAAGCTGAAACACTTACAATACAACTATATGGCCCTGGACCTGTAACGAGTACCTCTAGTAGTGCTGTTACTTCTGTAAGTCCTAATATCGGTTATGATGGAAATATAACAGATGCTAGTGCTACATATATGCTAATAGCTGCTCCAAGTAACCCGAAAAATCACGATCTAGACCTTGATGATGATGGGCAGATTGACAGCAATGGTATACATACTGAATGGGTTTTATATGATTCTGTAAGTTACCTTGATACTGATGACATTTCTTCTCAAGGAGAATTTGGATACGGACAAGTAGTATTTGCTCGTAATTACGATGAAACTAGTAATCAATACCACATAACTGAAGGTGCTGAGATTGTACCTCAAGGAAATGCTAATGTTTCTTTTTTTATAAGACTAGGTAATGAAGGTTTAAACCATACCTCTAAAGACTGGGTTGCAGCAGCAAATGCTGGTAAACCTAGTGCTCCTTACTGGCAGTTGAGCACATCTACGGATAAAGTATCTAATGACGAATTTGTAGGATACCAACTTAATGCTGATGACTATGGATCGTTCGTATATGGCCCACAAGCTACACTATCGAACTCTAGCTTCGAAAACGAAAAACTAAACATAAGTATATATCCTAATCCTGCAAAAAACTACATAATCACTTCTAAAGAAATTGACCTAATCTCAATTTACACAGCACAAGGAGAAAAAGTAAAAAGTAGTACTAACACAAAAACTGATATTAGTAATTTAGCTACTGGTATGTATTTTGTGATTATAGAAAAGGATAATAAGGAAAGTAGTCAGGTTATTATAAAACAGTAACCCCTACAATACACTATACAGTAAAGGCTAAAGTTATATAACTTTAGCCTTTGTTATTTTTATAACATGATTTCAGTAAAAATAGTGTTGAGAGAACTAAAACTTATTCGAAATGTTTATTTACAAATCGAATTGATATTGTCTATAAATAATATCAAAATTCTATATCTTTTCAGTTTTAAAAAATATATTGATGATTGCCTTATTTATCTCTGCTTCCTATACCTTTTTTTAATATTGATATTTGGACTAACGAGTAGTAAACTTCTTAAAATACCTGCTTCCTTTACCGATAAATTATTATTAGGACTAGTAACTAGTAACACCTTAGCATCTATAGCTTCCATTATAGTACCTTTAAATACAATTACAAGCCTTAGTTTCCTAGGAATTGCTATAACTCTTGCTTGTTTTTTTATTAAAGATGATATCAAAACATACTTTTATCAGATTAAAATAGAAAAGAAAATTTTACTTTCCTCAGCTCCTTTCTTTGTAATTGCTTTTTGCTTAGCATTGAGTCAGCCAGGAAATTATGATACCTCACTCTATCACCTACAAACCATTAAATGGATTGAAGCTTACCCCGTAGTACCTGGCTTAGCAAACCTACACGGACGATTAGGCTTTAATAATAACTGCTTTACCCTTTCTGCTTTAACTTCTTGTTTTCAAATCTTTCAGCAGGAGATATACTCCGTTAACCTTATTGTATTTTGTATAATGACGCTTTATTTTGTCAGAGAGCTTTCACAAATTCATCAAAAAGAAGAGTATTCTAGTTCACTTTACTTTAACCTATTTATCTTCTTAAGGTTATTAACTTTAGATAATTTAGCATCACCGTCACCCGATTTTTTAGCAACTATCATTCCTCTTTATGTTTATAGTAAAGCTTGTAATTTAATACAAAAATCTAATGTTCCTTTTAAAGCATATATCCCCATCCTTATCCTTACCGTGTACGCTTTAACCATAAAGCTGTCTGTAATTCCGTTAATAATTATTAATCTTTTTATTTTATGGAAGTATCGTGAAAACTTAATTCGTTTCTCACCTACACTACTATTAGTAAGTTTATTAATTGTTACCCCTTGGGTATTACGTAATATTATACTTACGGGCTGGGCAGTTTACCCTTTCAAAGCATTAGACCTATTCAATTTTGATTGGAAAGTACCTGTCAAAGATGTAATCTTTGAGACTAACATTATCAAAGGTGCTGGTAGAATCCTTGATATAGGTGCTATCGACTCCCTTTATAAAGATTTCACGGAATGGTTCCCACTCTGGTGTAAAGATAGAATACCTACAAAACTATTAATGCTTGGTATAAGCTTAGTAATGCCTATAATAACTTTAACAAAAATAGCACTACAAAGATCTAAAGAAAACACTTTACTACCTATACTATTTTGTGTTTCAGGAATATTTGGACTAATATTCTGGTTTCTAATAGCTCCCGCTTGGCGATTTGGAGAACCTTTCATATTATTAGCTGGTGCAGCTCCAATTCTAGCTTTTAAAACAAATGATAAAGAAAGCTCGATAACAACTAGAATATTACTTGGATTTTATTGCACATGTGTAATTATATACGACCTAAATGCATTAACCTTTATTGCAATGATGTCCTTTATAATCATCCGTATAGATATCTTCTCTACTTTTTCAAAAGAATACTATTTGCCCGGATCTTGGGTAACAGTATTAATCATGTATGCGATATACGCCAAAAATAACATCCAACCCTACTACAATGGAAGCTTCAATTTTAAAGAAATAGCCTGTGCCCCACCTAAATCAGACAGGTACCCTGACAACAACTTACATTTTAACACACAAATTATTGATGGACAAGAAATATACGAGCCCGAAATAAGTGACCGTTGTTATGGACATCCTATTCCTTGTACAGGATATGCTAACGAAAATAATAAGTTCACATTATTTTCAGTTCACAAAGAAAGTATACCTAAAAAAGCCTGCCTTACAGAACGTATCGAACTTAGAGGAAACACCCTAGCTGAAGGATTTAGGAGAATCGATATAGAATGATATCAACTTTAATGGGAGAATATCAATTAACATAAATAGTTTCGTAATATCTTGTAATTTATTAGGTTATTTTAGCAAAACCTAAAAAGCATATATAAGATGAGACTGCTAGATGAGTTAAAACACCGAAATAAAGCTGACAAAACAAGACACCGTGAGGGAGATTTATACTACGGTTATTACGATCAAATTGAGGAAAGCCGAAGAATAATCGAAGGACCTTATAATCTACACAGCCGATATGCAAATACACTAGATGAACTCTGTACACGAAGTGGCTTAAATAGTTTACTACGAAACTATGAAGGTAATGAAGACTATGTAAGAGGCTATTACAATATGATTGATGCCATCCGTAATTTTGATCCCCCTCAGGAAACTCATATGAGGCAAAGTGATAAATGGATGCTATTTTTAAAATCGAAAATTGAATATCTTTTAATTGACGATACCTTAGAGCAATTAAGACAAGGGGATCTTTCTGATATTGATGCTTATAAAAATAAACTTACCAAAAATGGAGAAAATGATTTTTCTACTGAAAAATGGGAAGAATTTAGAAATGCCATATTAAAAGCTTTTGAATGTGGCAATTGCACACAACACGATGATAGCTTTCAATATAGCAATGATATTAGTGAATGGGTATCTGACCTTATATTCCGTAAACTTTCTAAACTCGGTATTGACTTTACTATACAAGAAGGTAACGTAGTTCACTTCAATATCGACTCACCAAGCTTAGACGGAGAAAATCATACTAGAGTAGATCAAGATATGGAAAGTTTAGACGCTTATAGAATACCTATTACCTTTTCTGAATTAAGACATATTAACCGACACTATACTAACGGAAATACCGCACCAGGAAATCATCCACAAATTGATTTTCATAGTACCGCTTCAAGAAGCATATCACGTAGCCCTTCAATGGGAGACTTATCAGAATATCGTGAAAATAGAACACAAGCGAAAAAGGCTAAACCTAGAAGAGGGTAACACCACACAAAAGGATTCATGGGATAGCAGAGGGCACTACCCTAATAAGTGTGTAAAGTTTACGGTTTTGTACTGCCTCTTCGGCTATAACACATTTTAATGCGTTATAGCCATTGTTGTTGTGTTTAGTTTTTTCTGTGATTGATTTCGGCTCTAATCTTTTTTATTTCTTGAAATGTTAATCCCGTCATATCAGAAATAATATCATTAGAATACCCTTTCTTTATTCCCAATTTGGCAGTTTTATAAATTCCTTGTTCGATTCCCTGTTCAATTCCTTCGATTTTTCCCTCTTCACGAGCTGTGTCTAAAGAGTTTTTTAAGTCTCTGTAATACTTCAGACTGTCTTCGTATGAAGTGTATTCATCTTTAGTAAATTTGG
>CAYYNF010000138.1:0-6480 GCA_964472695.1 uncultured Flavobacteriaceae bacterium | reverse complement strand
TTAAACAATATGGAGAAAAGTACCTGATTACTTTTGTGTGAGTACTTATTTCTGAAACTTCTAATTTAATCCAACATACTTCCAGTAAAAAACTAAAAAAAGGGATAAAATCTCATAGTATTTTATCCCTTTTTATAATTATGATACTAGAAGGCTCTATTTTCTGAATATGCCTTTTTTTATAAGATTTGTTCATAATACCAGTTATAAAGATTTGGTAGGTATTAGTTCTTTATTGGAGAGGAAGTTGTTTTTTGAATTGTTTCTATTGTCGAAAAAGTACTTTCCTGGATTAGATTATCCAAAGCTTTATTAATGTCGGTATATTTAAAGTTGAATCCAGTCTCACTAATTTTTGTAGAGGATACCTTGTGACTATCTAGCAACAAAGAACTCATTTTTCCAAATATGATTTTACATACAAAAGTTGGGATATTTGGTAGTAGTAATGGGCGTTTCAGTTTTTTAGCAGCGATGTCTATTAATGTTTGTTGTGTTATCGGCTTAGGGGCTACTGCATTATAGGTTCCTGTAATTTGTTCTTCGGCTAAGTGAAGGAAGATACCAGCAATATCGTCTATATGAATCCAACTTTGCCACTGTTTACCATCGCCAAAACAAGCTCCTGTTCCCCAACGAATGGGGTTAATCATTTTAGGAAAAGCACCTTGTTCTCGATCTAGTATTAATCCTATGCGTACTTTGGTTACTCCTATGTTTAATGTAGTAAAAGCATCAGCAGCCTCTTCCCAGTCTTTAACAACTTCTCCTAGGAAATTATCTGCAACTAATTTGTTCTTTTCCGTATAGTTGATATTTCTAGAGGAAGGATAGGTTCCTATGGCAGATGCTGATATAAATTGATCTATACGAACTTGTAGTTTGTTTACGGTATTGAGTAGTAAATGCGTACCCATCACACGACTATCAATTATATTTTTTCTGTGTGCTTTTGACCACCTCACAGCAACATTAGCACCTGCTAAGTGAATTATTTTTTTAACACCATTAAAAGCTTTATCATCAATTTCCCCTTTACTAGGATTCCATAAAAAACCTTTCAATAAAGGTGTGTTTTGAATTTTATCTTTATTAGTGGTGAGATAATGAATTTTTATATTATTAGCATTACACAATTTACAAAGAGCCTTACCTACAAGTCCTGTAGCTCCTGTGATCAAGTATATGTTCATAAGGTTAGTTGTTTGAGGTTTGTTTTTACTTACACTCACAAAAAATAAAGCTATAATTTGTTCGTTAAATATGTATAATATACTATTTTATAGATAAATTCTATTTTTTATAGAAAAAATTAACATTTTGTAGCACGTATCATTTCACGTTTTCCTGGAGGTCCATCTAGTCTTTCTACTGTAAAACCTACTTCAATAAGAGTTCTTCGTACGCTACCTTTGGCACAGTATGTAACTAATACTCCGCCTTGTTTTAGTGCGGTATACATTATTTCTAATATATTTTTCTCCCAAAGTTCAGGCTGTACTCTTGGTCCAAAAGCGTCAAAATAAATAAGGTCGTAAGCGTTTTTATCTGATATTTGATCAAAAGTTTTCTGCTCTTTGGTGAGTATAAAATTGGTGGTAATTGCTATAGGTTGTTCCCATGGGCTTTGGTGTAATGCATTATAATAATAAGAGAAAATAGGATTCTTAAGTAGTGAACCATAGTTCATAGCCTTATGTTCTTCATCATTAATAGGGAATGCCTCTACACCCGTATATCGAATATTTTTTTTATGTGTTATTCCATGTGCCAATGTTAGTAGAGCATTTAGTCCTGTGCCAAATCCAATTTCAAGAATATTGACTTTATGTGTTGATGAGGTTTGGTGTATTAATCCTTTTTTTATAAACACATGTTGGGCTTCTTGTAATGCACCATGTTTAGAGTGGTATTGCTCGTTGAGTTCAGGTAGGTGAATAGTCATAGAGCCATCATTGGTGCGTAGTAGTGTTCTTTTCATTAGTAGTAATTTTTATGTTTTTATTTTGGATTAACAGTATACCAATTGAATTATTATGTTGTACACATAATAATTCAATCGGTATCGATACTTGTGTCTAGTTTCTCTAAAATTTTATGAAAGTATTCATCTAATTGTTTATGATATTCAGGATCTCCATAAAATAAATCTATAGGAAAAGAGCTGGTCATTTTTAGACGTTGTTTACTAGCTTCTAAATCTGCTACATATATGTAATCGATTTGGTATGCTTTACATAAGTTAATCAAATTGATTGAAGGGATTGATGCACTAGTATAAAATTGAAAAAAAGCATATTTAGCAACTCTGTATTTGTGTTTGCAAATTAAGGCGAGTATTGTGCGTAGAACAGGTACTATTGCTACCATAGAAGGTTCAATCTTTATATTTAGCCCCCCTTCGTTTACATGAATATTAATATGATTAAACATATTGATCGCATCATTGATACTATTGATTTCATAATGGCTTTTGAAATCTTTTGTGGTAAAGTAAACGCCATTGGGCATTAGGTTGTAGCCCCTAGTATAAGGAGCAAACCCTGCGGCTTGTTCATGTAGTTCTTCCATAATTTATAGGTTATCAATACTTTTTACTAGTAGTAGCTCTAGTGCTCTTGCAATACGTATAGGGTAGATCTTAGAATAACGTGTCTTTTTTATAGGCTTATTTTCTTCCTGTAATAATTGGTTTATATATTCATAATCTATGCTTTTGTTTAGCATATTTTTACGAAATAGTTTATTGAATTTTTGTTGTGATTCTTGTTTATGAGTCTTAATCTTTTGTTGTAGTATTCCTTTTTGATACTGTACCACAATGCCACCGCCTTGTTCAATACTATTAATTAATAGTGTCGCTTTTTGAGATATTTGTCTCTCTAGGTTTTCGATGTAAAAGTTATTGGCAAAGAAGCTAGTATTATCATTAACATCTATTAAACTTTTATCTATATAGTCTACACATGAATTTTTAGCGATTAATAGTTCAGTGGCTGTGATATCATGGTTTAGTTCATGGCAAACGATATGTTGATTGATATAACTTTTCTTTGAGATGATTTCCATTTTCACCTTATCATTAAAGTATTTATAATGAAGTTGGCGAAGGCTTTTTATTTTAGCTATTTCTAAGCAAATATCTGTATTTACAGCGGTAATATATTGTACTATATGAATGTGTGATAAATCTATCTGTGTAGCATATTCTTGTAGTGTAGCTATTGCATAGGCTACTTGCTGTACATGGCTAGCTCCTGCATTATGAAATAAACTGCTGTCAATGGTCAGTAGGTTAGGGGTGTTTTTTTTAAAAAAGGTCCAGTCTTCAGTATTATTTTTATACCAGTTTCCTGTGCTAAAAAGTTTTCCAATAGGGTCTATACTAAACCATATATTTTTATCGGTACTAACGGAGGGTATAAAGAAATATCGAAAGTAGCAATTGACCTTAAGTTGATTGTTAATTTGGCTACTATCAATATATTGAGAATATATATCAAAAAATAAGTGCGTATATCCTTCAGTTACTAAGGTTAATGCTTTTTGTAAAGTGTCTTCGGTACTTTTTGAAGCTGAAATGCTAGCACTTTTTATATGTTTTATTTGAAAAGGGGAAACTATATGTTCTTTTCTAGAATTTTTGGTGTAAAAGGGTAAAGATTGTATGTCATCTTGATGTCTTTGAATTAGCTTTTCAGCATAATTTTCACCTTTAAGTTCATAGTTAATGTTATTTTTCCATTGCTTTTCATTGATGGAAGAGAAATATTGAGGTATGATATCATTGATTTTCATTTTGGTATTCGATTATGTAAATATCCTCATTTTTCTTCTTCATAAAATATTTTCGACGTGCAAACTTTTCTAATTCATTTGTATCCTGAAGTTTCTGAATTAGCTGTTCGTCTTTATGAATTTCCTTGAGGTAGTATGTTCTATTTTGCTCTAATTTTTCGATCTCTTTATTGAGGTCGTGGTGTAGTAACCACGAGTTACTGTCAAAAAATAGCATCCATATTACAAACAATAGGCTTATAAATATATAACGATTCGTAAGGAGCTTATGTATTATTTTATATTTTTTTAGAAAAATCAAGTTATATGTATTTCGGATATTATTTACGTAGATCGTTCTTATAGTAATAAAAGTTCAATTGAATAATACTATAATAGTAGTAAATCTCGAAGGGAGTTAATAATAAACAAATTTAATATAATCTATCGTGAAAAAATATCTATAGATGTAATTCTATCTGATTATATTTCTCAATTGGTATTCGTTTTATTAATAAAATTCTTTTTCAAGAAAATCAATACTATAATGTCCCACTAGTGCGTGTCGTTCAAATGAAAGTAACCATAAGTGTAATTGGTTAGGTTGTTGATCATCAAAGTGTAGTAGAGGACCATCTATACCTATTTTGTGACTATCAAGCCATTTATTGTTTGCATCGAGCAATAGAGCGTAGTATGATGATTCTGTACTAGGTGTATTTAAGTGTTGACTATAGCTTTCATAAAAGGTGTGATTTCCAATTCCCATAGAGCTTTTCCAACCTTTATTAGCATTCTTAGGAGAGAGTTTAGGAATATCGTCGAACCTTATTCCTCCTATGATGAGTTGGGTAGTTTGTGAGTTGTTTTTGTGTAGAAACTCTAAATGAATCTCATAAGTGTTTTTGGTGGTTTTCTCTTTTTGTGTTAGTTTATTTATACTAATATTTTTAAGGGTATATATTCGTCCAAGTTCTGTTTTTCTTGGGTCTTTACGGTTGTAAAAACCAGGGGGAGTAAAGGTGGCAAATAAGCTAGTATCATCTTGTAGGTCTCGCATTGTCGAAAATTGTTGAGGCACTATAATCTCTTTAAACTTTTTTTCACGAGCTCCTGTTTTTGGGTACATTTCATCGGATAGGTCTTGGAATATTATGCCCACTTCACTTTCTCTTTTGCGAAGTTTTTCTAGATCCACGATTTTACTTTTAGGGTCAGTCCAGTTTTCCATGCCTATTCTGAATTTTTCAAAGCTTACTCCATTTTTCTGTTCAAATAATGCTGCGTAGTAATGATGAGGAAAATCAAACCATCCATGAGCATAAGGTAGTTGTTTTCCTTTTTCGTTAGTATATATAATAATTTCCCATAAGTAAGCATTTAAGCAATTGCGGGCAATATCTACACGAGTGATTATTGGCTGATTGCTATTAAATTCACTAGAGTTAAAACGCACTTGGTTACGATTCCATTCTTGATTAATACATGAAATATAACTGAGGTACTCATCAGCTTTAATATGGTGAGGAATACTAGGGATAAATTCACTAATATTTAACTCATGTAGTTCAATATGGTCACCATTTTTTGCGGTGAAGTTTAGGTCGACTACAAAAGGATTTTTTTTAGGAGTAATTGTTCCTTTATCAAAGTATTGATTTTGGTAATTATCAGCTCTAAAGCCAATATCAGGGTTGTCAGGGTATTCTTGATCTGATAAGTTTTTGACCTTAAAAGTTCTTATAGTGCTATTATCACTTTGTTTTGTGTTGTTTTTACAGCCTATACAGGTAATAATAAGTAGGAATGAAATGAATAGACTTTTGTTTTTCAAGTATAGTGTCATACAGGAGGGCTTTCTACTTTTAGTATTTTCTTATTAAATAATAAAACCCCATCTCAGTATTGGTAGAGATGGGGTTCTAATAATAATATCATCTTATTATTATAAGTGAATCACTTCATCATAAGCATCCGCAACAGCTTCCATTACGGCTTCACTCATAGTTGGGTGTGGGTGGATTGCTTTTAGTATTTCGTGTCCAGTGGTTTCTAGTTTACGAGCAACAACTGCCTCAGCGATCATATCGGTTACACCAGCACCAATCATGTGGCAACCTAACCATTCACCATATTTAGCATCGAAAATTACTTTTACGAAACCATCAGGAGTACCTCCTGCTTGTGCTTTACCACTAGCCGAGAATGGGAATTTACCTATTTTAAGCTCATAACCTTGCTCTTTTGCTTTAGCTTCGGTTAGTCCAACACTAGCAATTTCAGGAGTTGCATAAGTACATCCAGGAATGTTACCATAATCTATAGCTTCAGTGTGTGCACCAGCAATTTTTTCTACACAAGCGATTCCTTCAGCAGAAGCTACGTGTGCTAGTGCTGGTCCAGGAACAACATCACCAATGGCATAAATTCCTGGGATATTGGTTTGATACCACTCATTTACCAATATTTTATCTCTGTCAGTAGCAATTCCTACTTCTTCAAGGCCGATATTTTCGATATTAGTTTTAATACCTACTGCCGAAAGTACAATGTCAGCTTCTAGTGTTTCAGTCCCTTTAGCTGTTTTTACAGTAGCAACAACACCTTCACCACTAGTGTCGACACTTTCTACTGCCGAGTTAGTCATTACTTTGATTCCTGATTTCTTAATATTTCCATGCCATTTTTCGACAAGCCTTATTA
>CAYYNF010000137.1:0-6480 GCA_964472695.1 uncultured Flavobacteriaceae bacterium | reverse complement strand
TTCTACAAAAGCTTCAAATAAAACATCATAAGCCACATCACCTACTAAAATAGTGTTAATGTACTTTGTATAAGCTGCTACAAATACTTCATTATCTTTTAAAGCACCAAATACTTCGTTGTAAGCTAAGAAAGCTGTTGGGTTTTCTACTGAAGTAGCCTTAGCGTATTCTAATAACGTTGCCTCATTCTCATCGATGATCTCTAATGTATTTCCTTGAATATCCTTCTGATTCATATAGTATAAACACCAAGAAGCTAATAAGAATGATACG
The DNA here is from genome assembly GCA_964472695.1 of uncultured Flavobacteriaceae bacterium. Lineage (GTDB taxonomy): Bacteria > Bacteroidota > Bacteroidia > Flavobacteriales > Flavobacteriaceae > Aquimarina. The sequence continues at coordinate 6,206 of CAYYNF010000137.1, read as the reverse complement.
AAATCTATAGAAGTACCTTTCTCTAAATTATCTAACAGAGTAGGTAATACGAAAACAGGAATCTTAGCTGAACTTTGTGAACAAATACGAGTAAGATGGTCATCAATATTCGGGTTACCAAAACGTACTTCTAATTCATCTTTATATGCTGTAAGGTCAATACCTTCTAAAGCATCTAAATTAGGAGTTACCTCCTTATCCATATACCCACGCATAAACTTCGCTAAAGTAGGACTTGTCATACTTTTGTCGATAGTAGGAAAAGCTAATAATGAACCTATAATTCCTAGTACAGAATGTCCTGCATTTAGCAAACGTAGTTTCATTTTTTCGTAAGGAGCTACATCTTTTACAAACTGCACTCCTACTTTTTCTAAAGCAGGTCTATCATTACAAAATTTATCCTCGATTACCCACTGAATAAAAGGCTCACAAGTTACTGGCCACTGATCTACAATACCCGTTGTCTCCTTTAACTCTTGGATATCTTCTTTAGTAGTTACTGGAGTAATACGGTCTACCATCGAATTAGGAAAAGCTACATTCTCATCAATCCAAGCTCCTAGTTCAGCATTGTATTTATGAGCAAAAGCACTTATCATTTTAGCAGCTACATGTCCATTTTCTTGGATATTGTCACAAGAAACCACAGTAAATGGCTTAATTCCTTTTTCCCTTCTTAATTCCAATGCACGTACGATATAACCAAATGCTGTTTTCGGAGCATCAATATTGGCAAGATCGTGTATGATGTCTGGGTTTTCGAAATTGAACTCACCTGTAGCAGGATTAAAGTTATACCCTCCTTCAGTGATAGTTAACGAAACAATTTTGATTTCCTCTGAAATCATTTTCGCCAATACCTCTGAAGATTTGTCCACAGCTAACAAATGAGAATCGATAGTTCCGATAACTTTATTGTTAATTTCACCATTAGGTTTCTTAACAATTAAAGTATACATACCATCCTGACTATTAAGAGCTTTATCAATATTACGATCACCTTCTCTAAGTCCTACCCCTTGAATTCCCCAAGAAGTATCCTGTGTTTGACTCATCAATTTATCTAAATAATACGACTGATGTGATCTATGGAATCCCCCAACACCAATATGTAAAATAGAAGTTTTAAGATCAGCTCTATCATAACCTGGTTTATCAATATTTATTTTGCCTAAATTAGCGTTGTTTAAAATAGTTTCTTCCATAGCGAATATTATTTGTGTATTGTTTATTGATTTATTGTCTGTTTTGCATATCTATTTATAGACTTTTCAGCGAAGATTCCTGCTCCTACGATACCTGATTTTTCACGATATTTTGCCAGATAAATCGGTACTTCACAATCTAAGAAATCTTTAAACTGCTCGTAATCTTGTGTAATTCCTCCTGAAATAATAAAGTGATCTGGTGAAGATATTCTATCTACGTGATTTAGGAAGTAGTTAAATCTCTTAGCCCATTGTTCCATGTTGAGATTATCTTTATTTACTGCTGATCCTGCTGCATAAAACTCTATAGGGTTCCCGTCAGTATATAAAATTCGACCAAACTCTATGTTAGGAACTAATACTCCATCATAAAAGATTCCAGTACCTAAACCTGTTCCTATAGTTACCATTAGAACTTTACCGTCTAACCCGATACCAGCACCAAACTTTAATTCGGCAATTCCTGCTAAATCCGCATCATTACCTACATAAAATTTAGTATCAGGACATGCCTGCTCAAATAACTTATCAATAGCAACATTTAACCAACTAGGGTCAATATTTCCATAGCTTTTAGCCACTCCATTTTTTACGATTGTAGGAAAACTACATCCTACATTTCCGCTCCAACCAAATTTGTCCTTAACTAAGGTTTTCATAGCTTGGCTCATATTTTCTGGCGTGCTATCCTTTGGGGTTTCTACAGAAAGTTTTTCTGTTAACAATTCACCTGTAATTGTATTTACAACAGCTCCTTTCATAGAGGAACCACCTACATCAATGCTTAAAATTTCCATGTTGCAATTATAGAATTTTTTTTACAATTTTATATAATCTTTGTTAAACCTTGTCATAAAATAGTGTCTTTAGCTCAGTAGCTTGACTAGGTTTCATTCTTCCTGCTAAAACTAAACTCAACTGTTTTCGTCGTAATGCCGATATATAGCGTTCTTTGTCTTCTTCAGTTATAGGGTCTATAGCTGGTACTTCTACGGGCTTTTTATCTTTATCTACTGCTACAAAAGTATAGATAGCTCCATTAGTACGTGTTTTCTGAGTGCTCTTAGGGTCTTCAATAATCACATCAATAATTACCTCCATAGAAGTTTTAAACGCTCGTGATACTTTTGCAGAAACACTCACAATACTATCTAATGGTATTGGCTGTTCAAAAGATACATGATTTACAGAAGCCGTAACAACAATTTGATTAGCATGTCTTCGAGCTGCGATACAAGCAACCCTATCCATACGAGCTAACAATTCCCCTCCAAACATATGATTTAGAGAATTAGTTTCACTAGGTAAAACAATGTCAGTAAGCATAGTAAGTGATGCTGATGGAGGTTTCTTATGCATGTGATCTCATGTAATTTGGCTACTCAGAAATAAATAACCAAGCGTCTTTATTATACTTAATTTGGATGGTTTTTAATAACTTATTGGCTTCACTTTTGGAATACCCTGTAGCATAAGCCACTTTATATTTTCCTAATTTGTCTTTTTCTAAACAAGTAGGTGCTAAACCTTGATCTTTCAGTTCATCTAATGCGTGCATTGCATTCGTTTTCGAAGAATATACTCCAGCAACTATATAATACTTTTTTAGTACTGTTGTCTTTTTAGTGAACTGTGTTTTTGCGTTACTATCCTTCTTCCCTGTACCCGCTACTGATGAAGTACTCGTTTTGTATTTTGAAATTGCAGTAGTCTTTTTATCACTAACTACTGATGAAGACTTACGCTTTGTTACTTTTGGAGTTATAGTTTCTGTTTTATCAAAAGGTGTAGGATAGGTTGTTCTCTTATACCCCACCGATTCTTTTGGAAGTGTATTTACATAAGCATCATTCACATCCAGATCAATTTCAGAATCAAAATTTTCAAAAGTGTCTGTATCTAAATCTAGTTTTTTGACTCCCAGAAGTTTATTCGCTCTATAAATAAGTGAATCATGATGTACTACAGCATGTCGACTTTCTTCTATACCATCTTCATCTATAAAATCTACATTTTTGAATGGTTGAAGAGAAGTTAATTCTACATCAGCCGATCGAGAGGTACGTTTTCTGATATCATCAATAAGTTGACGATCTTCTTTAGAAAGTAATGACGATAAACGAATAGGTGTTAGTGTATCGTAAATATCTAAACTAAAAGAAGCACTTTGTATGTCTTTTTTGATTTCTTTTTTACTTTGTTCTAAAGCTATTGAGTTTTGATAATCTATATACTTGGCGTAAGGATTAACTTTATAAATCGTATATATTCCTCCTAAAATAACCGATGCTGCAATAAATCGACGAAAATAATAATAAGGCTTCACTTTATTCGTTTCAATCTCAGGATCAAGATTAATGACTTCTTTATGCTTTTCGGAAGTATCTCTAAATATTCCATTAACACGTAAATTAGCTAAACCGAAAGCTTCCTTTAAATAGTTATTGGTGTGTAAAGGCTCAAAAATCAATTTCTGATTAGCCTGTTGCGTAAAAATTCCTATCTCGTTAAATGTATAACGACCTGTTTTCTGAAGCTTATCCTTTACATCAACAACAAACTCTTGAAGTAACAAATTAGACTGTTCATAGCTAATCTGTTTTTTCTTTGAGACATAATTCGCTAAAAGCCCATCATTAGAAACAATCTGTTGATTAAAAGAGAGTTTCTTGTGTGGGGGATAAAATATCTTATGTGATGCAGATAATTTTGCAGGAACACGTTGTGCTAGGAAAGCACCAAAGTCAGGTAAGATAACACAATCATACCTGTACAAGAGCTGTTTTATGAATTCTATGACTTCCACCTTACAAAAATGCAAAAAACTAATGGTTTTTAAAATACTTTTTAACGAATTTATCAACATTATAGATCTATTTTTTTAAGTTTAATAGACAATAATTCTCAATACTGCCTTATGGAAAGTTTACTCCCCTTACTAATTCTACAAAATATTCCTAACCTTGGTGATGGCTCCATAAAAAAATTGATCCAACAAGTTGGGAGTGCAGAAGGCGTACTCAAAGAGAAAAAAAGTAATCTTTTAAAAATTGAAGGCATTGGTATGCGTAAGATCGAAAATCTACATAACCCCATTCACTTACGTAACGCAGAAAAAGAATTAAAATTTATTGAAAATGAAAAACTACAAATAACTGCCTATGATCAACAAGACTATCCTAAAAGACTAAAAGAATGTATAGATGCTCCTGTAATATTATTTAGTTCTGGAAATACCAAATGGAATAACAAACAACCTATTATTAGTATTGTAGGTACTCGTAAAATCACTTCATATGGTCAACGATTTTGCGAAAAACTTATACAAGATCTTAAATATTTTGATCCTATAATAGTTTCAGGATTTGCTTATGGAGTAGACATTACAGCACATAACTGTGCCGTAAAAGAAGGACTACAAACTATTGCATGTGTAGCACATGGGCTTAATCAAATTTACCCTAAAAGCCATAAAAAATATATGCGTGCTGTAGAAGAAAATGGAGGGTTTGTTACCGAATTTTGGAGTACGTCAGAACTATCTCCAAAAAACTTCTTAAGTAGGAACCGTATTATTGCTGGTATGTCAGAAGCAACTATTGTCATTGAAAGCGGTGAAAGAGGGGGATCACTGGTTACTGCTGAAATTGCAAATTCATATTATCGAGATGTATTCGCTGTACCCGGACGGACGAATGATGTATATAGCAAAGGCTGTAATATGCTTATTAAAAGCCAACAAGCACATATGCTAAACGGTATAGAAGATCTTGTTTATATACTAAACTGGAACAAAAAAAAGGAACAAAAAAATATACAAAAACAACTTTTCATAGATCTTACTCCGAAAGAACAAATAATTTTCGACTATTTACAAACCAACGGAAAAAGTAATCTCGATGATTTATCAATCACTACAAAAATTCCTACCTACCAGTTAGCAGGTATGTTAATCGCTTTAGAACTTAAAGGAGTAGTAAGTCCGTTACCTGGTAAGGTATTTGAATTGGTGTAGTAGAATAGACTTTCATGAGTACATAAATATTCTAATTTTGGGTAAAATTTTGATATCAAATAATGTTACACCCCAAGAACCCTCATCAAGGTCGCTATGATTTAGAAAAATTATGTGCTATTGAACCTAAATTGTCCAATTTTGTAATAAATACTATTGAAGCTCAAAAAAGTATCGACTTCTCAAACCCTAAAGCAGTTTTATTATTAAATACTGCTCTCTTAAAAGATAATTACTCTTTAGAGTATTGGAGTATTCCCGAAGGTCACCTCTGTCCTCCTATTCCAAGTCGTGCTGATTATATTCATCATATTTCAGAGTTAGTAGATACTAAAGCAAAAGTACATTGTTTAGATATAGGTGTAGGTGCTAATTGTATTTATCCTATAATTGGAAGTCACGCGTATAACTGGAACTTTATAGGTAGTGATATTTCAAAATACTCATTAGCGAATGCACAAAGTATTATTGATCGTAACCATAGACTAGCTTCAAAAATCGAACTACGTTTACAAACAGAACCTAAACGCATCTTTAAAAATATAATAAAAAAAGAAGAATATTTCGATCTAAGTATTTGCAACCCTCCATTCTACCCTTCTGCAATGGTTGCCCAAAAGATGAATCAACGTAAAACTAAAAACCTCGGTATAGGTAAAGGTTTAAATTTTAGTGGACAGGACCATGAATTATGGTGTGCTGGTGGTGAGTTAAAGTATATAAAAAGTATGATTCAAGAAAGTCATCAGTATTCTGAACAGGTCAACTGGTTTACAAGTTTAGTCTCTCTAAAGGAAAATTTAAGACCCTTAAAGGTAGCTCTCAAAAAACAAGGGGTATCTCTAATAAAAGTAATCCCGATGACACATGGTAATAAACAAACCCGTATACTATGCTGGAAATATTAATAAAAAAAGCACCATAATTTAATTATGGTGCTTTTAGAGGTGTCGAGCGGATTCGAACCGCTGTAGATGGTG
>CAYYNF010000136.1:841-6535 GCA_964472695.1 uncultured Flavobacteriaceae bacterium | reverse complement strand
GCTCATCAGTGATATTCGATAACAGAAACTTCCCTTCCGGAATACCTACCTCTAGGGTATCACCTATTTTTAAGACGCGATTAGCATATGTTGAAAATATTCCTCCTTCAATTTCTTTGATGCTAACTTGTAGGTGGCTTTCATGAGGGCTACTACTAATTGAGTAGGCTCTACGTACTTCTTGATTGTTGATTGTTGCTCTTAATGTTACAAATTGTCCTGCTACAAATTGAAAAGTATCCTTTAATTCGTCAGTAATAGCAAATACCAGAGAGACAGCTTTAGAGGTTTCCCTGATGATTTCCTTTACTTTAAGTGCTACAAATGATGCCATAAAATAATTTCTTTTATACAAAGCTAATAATTTTATAAGCTATCTAACCTTTTTATTACTATAAACCCTCTGTTTTATGTTGTGATAAGGTGGGTAAATGATCCAATTTGTTGCGTTTATTCAAAAGGCATTCCATTATTTACCCAATCAGTGATGCGTTTACGTAAAGTAGTATCAATTTTCCCAGTAGCAGGCATAGGGTTGTATTCACTATTGATGCGTTGTTGTACAATTTTTATTTCTGCTCTAAGGAGTTTATAGGTGTGTAGACTTATTGGGGCATGATATTTTCGTTTTTCTCCATGACAGTGTATACAATATTCATCTATAATCGGTTTTATGTGTTTTTGATAATTTGGAGAGGTGATTGTTTTATCTTTATAAGAACTAGTATCTCGTTGTGGAGGATTTGCAAAAACTAGTAGACTGTATGTAAGTGTATATAGAATAGTAAGTAATTTAGGCATCTATTTTTGATTTAGTTAAGAAGGAGATTATTATAAAATTTAGTTACAAAAATAATTCCATCTCAGTGAGTTATTTCAAAATTTATAATTTTCGTTTTTTTTATTGGTTCTCGGAAAAAAGGGTGAGCAATTGATTTCTTAGCTTTTAAATAGTTAATTACGAATTTGCTCTCGCATGAATTCTTTTTTGTAGACTCCTTGCCCAATTTTTCCTAGAATCGTCCATTAGATATTGCTTAAATTTTATGTTAGACCAATTGAATTATTTTGTACTAGAAAGGAAAAAGAAATGACTTATATGTGTCATGATATTTTTCAACTGGCACTATATTCAGAGTTATCAATAATTAAAAGAAGCCAAAATACTAAAAAAAACAAGCATCCTGACTTCTCTGAAATAACTATTGAAACGTGATCATAGCCACAATGGTGTTAGTATAATTAACTACGAGATTTGGATAAATTTCGATCATACATAACGATGCTTCCTGAAACCGCCACATTCAAGCTTAATGTAGAGTGAAACTTAACTAAGAAATGTGATTTTTCAATAGCTTGTTTTGATAACCCGTGATCTTCTGCACCAAGAAGGTAAACACACCTTCGAGGATGTTCAAAGGTTTCTAAATTTTGCGCTCGTTCATCCAATTCAACACCTACTAACCTTGCTCCCTTAGGTAAATGACTATAAAATTCATCAAAATTTTCATAATGATAATAAGGCATTGATTTTACAGCATTGTGCGTATCACAGGCCTGCTTTGCATAACGATTTCCAATAGTAAAAATAAAACTTGCCCCCATATTTTGGGCAGATCTCCATAATACTCCTAAATTCTCAGGAGTCTTACCATTAAAAATTCCGATACCAAAAAATTCATTCTCTAAATTATTTGTACTCATTATAGTTGTTTTAAAGGTTTATATCCAATTTTAGAATATGATGCAAACAAAATGTTTTCTATGAAGGAGGTGAGGAATATAGGTAGTTATCTTCTTCTTTAAAATAAGGTGAACATCAACACAAAAAGGCTTTATAAAAAATAAAGCCTTTTTGTGTTGATTAACAAGTGATTATATAAATGATAATTTTTATAAACTTCAGTTAAAATATAGTTAACCTAAAATAAACTATCAATTATCAGAATATACTTTTCTTCTAATACAAGCTTATATCTTAGTTTAAATAGTTATCCTTTAATAGAAGCAGATAAATACTCACGGTTCATACGAGCGATGTTCTCTAGAGAAATTCCCTTAGGACACTCTACCTCGCAAGCACCAGTATTAGTACAGTTACCGAAACCTTCGGCGTCCATTTGTGCTACCATAGCACGTACACGATCAGTAGCTTCTACTTGTCCTTGTGGTAATAAAGCATATTGAGATACTTTTGCAGAAGTAAATAACATTGCAGAAGCATTCTTACAAGCAGCTACACAAGCACCACAACCAATGCAAGTTGCAGCATTAAAAGCGTCGTCAGCATCATGTTTGTTAATAGGAATAGCATTGGCATCAATAGTATTACCAGAGGTATTCACAGAAATGTATCCACCAGCATGCTGAATACGGTCAAATGCACTACGATCTACCATTAAATCCTTTATTACAGGAAATGCATTAGCTCTAAAAGGCTCAATAGTAATGGTATCACCGTCATTAAACATACGCATATGTAACTGACAAGTAGTGATCTTACGATCAGGACCATGTGGCTCTCCATTAATTTGTAAAGAACACATTCCGCAAATTCCCTCACGACAATCATGATCGAATACAACAGGCTCTTCACCTTTATTAATTAACCCTTCATTAAGGACATCTAACATTTCTAAGAAGGACATATCTTCCTCTACTCCATCAAGTGGATAGTCGACCATTTGTCCTTTATCACTAGCGTTTTTTTGACGCCAAATTTTCAATAATAATTTCATTATTTCTAAGATTTGAGTATTGAGTATTGAGTATTTAGATGTGTTTTAACATCTTATTCAATACTACTATCTATTTATAAGAACGTGTTTTTACTTCGATGTTTTCGTAATTCAGTTCTTCTTTATGTAACACAGCATCTTTAGGTTCTCCTTTGTATTCCCAAGCTGAAACAAATGTAAAGTTTTCATCATCACGAAGAGCTTCACCTTTTTGTTCTCCTTCGAGTTCTACAGATTCCTCACGGAAGTGTCCACCACAAGATTCATTACGTGTAAGAGCATCTTTAGCAAACAATTCTCCTAATTCTAAGAAGTCTGCTACACGTCCTGCTTTTTCTAATTCAGTGTTCAAAGTCTCTGCTTCACCAGGAATACGTACATTTTCCCAGAAGTCAGCACGTAAAGCAGCAATTTCATCTATTGCCTCTTTAAGTCCTTTTTCATTACGAGACATACCACACTTATTCCACATGATTTTACCTAATTTTTTGTGGTAATAATCTACAGAGTGTTTTTTGCCTTTAGAGTTCATCAACTTATTGATGCGATCTTTAACGTCTCTTTCCGCAGCTTCAAATTCAGGTGTGTCTGTTGGGATTTTTCCAGTACGAATATCATCTGCTAAATAATCACCAATAGTGTAAGGAAGTACAAAGTATCCATCAGCAAGTCCTTGCATTAGAGCTGATGCTCCTAATCGATTAGCACCATGATCAGAGAAGTTAGCTTCTCCTGCAGCATAACAACCAGGAATTGTTGTTTGTAAGTTGTAATCTACCCACAAACCACCCATAGTGTAGTGTACAGCAGGGTAAATCATCATTGGTGTCTTGTATGGATTCTGATCTACGATCTTTTCATACATCTGGAATAGATTTCCGTATTTCGCTTCAACAATAGCTTCTCCTAATTCTTTAATTTTCGCTTCAGAAGGGTTTTCTATACCACTTGTTAAGGCTTTTTCCTTACCATAACGGATAATTGCAGCAGCAAAGTCAAGATAAACAGCTTCACCTGTCTTATTTACTCCATAGCCAGCATCGCAACGTTCTTTAGCAGCACGTGATGCTACATCACGAGGTACTAAGTTTCCAAACGCAGGATAACGACGCTCTAGGTAGTAATCTCTATCTTCTTCAGCAATTTCAGTTGGTTTTAATTTACCAGCTCTAATCGCTTGTGCATCTTCAATTTTCGCAGGAACCCAAATACGTCCATCATTACGTAATGATTCTGACATTAAGGTCAGCTTTGACTGGTGATCTCCTGAAACAGGAATACATGTCGGGTGAATCTGAGTAAAACAAGGGTTTGCAAAATAAGCTCCACGACGGTGAGCTCTCCATGCGGCCATTACGTTACTACCCATAGCATTTGTAGAAAGGAAGAATACATTTCCGTATCCACCTGTAGCTAGTACTACAGCATGAGCTGAGTGTCTTTCAATTTCACCAGTAACCATATTACGAGCAATAATTCCTCGAGCTTTCCCGTTTACAATAACCAAGTCCATCATCTCATGACGATTGAAAGCCTGGATCTTTCCTCGGTTAATTTGTCGGTTCATTGCTGAATACGCTCCTAGTAATAACTGTTGTCCTGTTTGTCCTTTAGCGTAAAATGTACGAGATACAAGTACTCCTCCGAACGAACGGTTATCTAATAGTCCTCCGTATTCACGAGCAAAAGGAACTCCTTGTGCTACACATTGGTCAATGATATTGGCAGATACCTCAGCTAAACGATATACGTTAGCCTCTCTTGAACGGTAATCACCTCCTTTTACAGTATCGTAAAATAAACGATAGGTAGAGTCACCATCTCCTTGGTAGTTTTTTGCTGCATTGATTCCTCCTTGAGCTGCAATAGAGTGTGCTCTTCGGGGTGAATCCTGATAACAGAATGTTTTTACGTTGTAACCTAGTTCAGCCAAAGAAGCTGCTCCTGCACCTCCTGCAAGACCTGTTCCTACTACGATAATATCAATGTTACGCTTGTTAGCAGGGTTTACTAAGTTAATTGAGTTTTTATGATTTGTCCACTTATCAGCCAATGGACCTGCTGGAATTTTTGAATCTAAAGCCATAGTGTTCTAGTGGTTAAAGTGGTGAAATAAAGCTATAAAAATGAAACCTGCTGGTATAACAATCGCAAAAGTTTTTGCAAATTTTTGAATTACAGCGGAATACTTGTTGTTTACTCCTACTGATTGAAATGAAGAAGCGAAACCGTGTAATAAGTGTAAAGCTAAGAATACAAATGAAATACAATAAAAGATCGTTCTTTCAATGCAAACAAATTTAGCTTGTAATTCATGATAGTAGCGATTAGGATCTTCTGGTTTTACCTCAATGTATTTGTGGTTTATTTCAGGAAACCAGAAATCATAAAAGTGAAGTCCTAGGAAAGCTAATATCGCAATACCTGAGAATATCATATTACGTGACATCCAAGAAGCGTTAGCACCTCCGTTATAGTTTGCATATTTTACTGTTCTTGCACCACGGTTACGGATTTCAAGAATAAATCCCATTACAAAATGGAAAACAACACCAAAAATCAATACAGGTTGTAATGCAAATTGTACTACCGGATTAGTCCCCATAAAATGTGAAGCTTGGTTGAAAGCTTTTTCACTAAAAACAGAACTTAAATTGATGCTAAAGTGTTGTAGCAAAAAGAAAACCAAAAAAAGCCCCGACAATGCCATCGCCACTTTTCTTGCAATTGAAGATTGGATAATTCCACTCATGTTTTTTAATTAAATTGTTATTTTAATATTTCAAGCAAAAGTAAAGTTGAAAAGCTTTTTTTACAAGATTTTAGAGAGCTTTCGTTGTTGTTTAGATAGATTTTAGATAATCACCTGTTTTTGTAGAGTGTTTTGTTTAAAGTGTACTTTTATAATTTTTTTAACTTTTTGTTTTCTAGTGTTTTGTGTTCAATGTGTTTATAG
>CAYYNF010000136.1:0-831 GCA_964472695.1 uncultured Flavobacteriaceae bacterium | reverse complement strand
AGGTAAAAATAATTAAATAAGAAGCTATAACGTTTTTTGTTTTCGTGAAAAGGGAAATTTCAAGAGAGCATTTTATTTTATGATACCTGCTAGTTCTATGTTTTAGAATAGTGGGAGAGGGAGGGGTAAAAAAGTGAATTAATTTGATGTTGAATATTCAAAATAGGTCTCTTGCTGATTGTTCGGAAAACAGGGAATACTTGTTTGTTTATTGGAAAAAAGAGAAAAATTAGGATTTTTAACCTAGTTAATGCTAAATTAGCTTCAAATAATTTGAATTAGATATGAGTACAGATACAGAAAGAGAAGAAAAGTTAAAATCATTAAAGTCAACCTTAGATAAGTTAGATAAGGCTTATGGAAAAGGGGCTGTAATGAAAATGGGAGATGCTCCTATAGAGGAAGTAGATGTTATTTCTACAGGTTCTTTAGGTTTAGATTTAGCGCTTGGAGTAGGAGGGCTACCAAAGGGACGTATCATCGAAATCTTTGGTCCAGAGTCTTCGGGTAAAACTACTCTAACTCTACATGCAATTGCTGAAGCTCAAAAAGCAGGAGGTATTGCTGCGTTTATAGATGCAGAACATGCTTTTGATCGTTTTTATGCTGAAAAATTAGGAGTGGATATTGAGAATCTTGTTATATCACAGCCCGATCACGGTGAGCAAGCGTTAGAAATTACAGAAAACTTGATTCGTTCAGGGGCTATTGATATTGTAGTTGTTGACTCTGTAGCGGCACTAACCCCTAAGAGCGAGATTGAAGGTGAAATGGGTGATTCTAAAATGGGATTACATGCTCGTTTAATGTCTCAAGCTTTACGTAAGTTAA
>CAYYNF010000135.1:5457-6542 GCA_964472695.1 uncultured Flavobacteriaceae bacterium | reverse complement strand
GGTTAATACTATTACGATCTAATTCCTTAAATTTGCAGGAGTAATTAAATTTAAGAATTAAGAAATGATTTTACCTGTAGTTGCTTTTGGCGATCCTGTATTAAGAAAAAAAGCGAAAAATATTGATGCAGATTACCCAGATTTAGCCGTTTTTATCAAGAATATGTGGGAAACTATGTACAACGCTGATGGCTTAGGCTTAGCAGCTCCTCAAGTAGGGCGTGCCGTACGTCTATTTGTGATTGATCTTTCTCCTTTTGAAAGTTTAGATACGCTTAGTGATGAAGAGAAGGAAACCTTGAAAGCATTCAAAAAGGTGTTTATTAACCCTAAAATCATAGAAGAGTCAGGTGAGGAGTGGAGCTATGAAGAAGGTTGCTTAAGTATTCCAGGGGTGGTTGCAGAGGTGTCTCGTAAGGAAACGATTAAAATTAAATATTCTGATGAGAACTTTAATGAGGTTACAGAAACTTATTCAGGACTTGCAGCACGTGTAATTCAGCATGAGTATGATCATATTCAAGGGGTGTTGTTTACTGATAAATTATCTAGTTTAAAAAAACGTTTAATTCAGGGGAAATTAGGTAATATATCAAAAGGGAAAGTAGAAAGTACTTATCGCATGCGTTTTCCCGAAATAAAAAAAAGTAGGTAAATAAATTTTTTATATTTGTTCGTATTAAATTTCAATTATGAGTTTAGAAAAAATAATCACTATATCAGGAAAACCAGGATTGTATCAATTAGTGTCACAAACACGTGCTGGTTTTGTAGTAAATTCTTTATCAGATGGTAAACGCATGTCGATCAGTATGCGTAATAATGTAAGTGTACTTAATGAGATTTCAATTTATACTTACGAAGAAGAAGTACCGCTTAGACAAGTGTTTTTAGCTATTTCTGAAAAAGAAAATGGAGAAGAAACTATAGATCACAAGGTTTCTAAAGAGGAGCTACAAGCTTTTTTCAAAACGATTCTTCCAAACTATGATGAAGAGCGTGTATACCCTAGTGATATTAAGAAAGTAATACAATGGTATAACTTATTGCAAAAGGCTTCGTTATTAGATACATTAAAAGAAGAT
>CAYYNF010000135.1:0-5447 GCA_964472695.1 uncultured Flavobacteriaceae bacterium | reverse complement strand
TTATAAAACGCCTTTCTTAGTTGAAGGGAGAATACCAATAAATAATCATCCAATTGGTATGATTAAAAGTTAAGTCTAAATTAAATAGACTTTTATATGAGAGATTTCACGAATTTAATTTCGTGAAATCTCTTTTTATTTAATGCTGTATGTCTTTGTTTTTTTGTTTTGGGTAGGGCGTTAAATAGTTTACTGTGTGTTAGTTGAAAAATTATGATATCTCCTTTGTTTCTGCACAAAGCTTTTTGTGTGAATTCTCTTATCACCTAAATTTAAGAAATATTTATACCATAAATAAAAAATCAATTGGTGTTATTAGAGTATCTAAAATTGTTTACCGTTTTGAATTTTAGTTCAAAAAATACTTTAAAACCGTATTCTTCTTTGTATTTTTGGGCTTTGAAAACAGATCAATTCAATAGTTACATGAGCCAAACCAAATATATTTTTGTTACGGGGGGGGTATCCTCATCATTAGGAAAGGGAATTATAGCAGCATCTTTAGCTAAGCTTTTACAATCAAGAGGTTATAGGGTAACTATTCAGAAGTTAGACCCTTATATCAATGTTGATCCAGGTACATTAAATCCTTATGAACACGGAGAGTGTTATGTTACCGATGATGGAGCAGAAACAGATCTTGACTTAGGACATTATGAGCGTTTTTTAAATGTTCCTACTTCTCAGGCTAATAATGTAACCACAGGTAGAATATATCAGAGTGTTATTGAAAAAGAAAGAAGAGGGGAATTTTTAGGAAAAACAGTTCAAGTAGTTCCGCACATTACCAATGAAATAAAGGAACGTATACAGGTATTAGGTAAATGTGGAGATTATGATATTGTTATCACTGAAATAGGAGGTACTGTTGGAGATATCGAATCATTACCTTATATCGAAGCTGTACGTCAGTTAAAGTGGGAGTTAGGAGATCAAAACTCAACGGTAATTCATCTTACATTAATTCCATTTTTATCAGCTGCAGGTGAGTTGAAAACAAAGCCAACACAGCATAGTGTGAAAACTCTAATGGAAAGTGGTATTAAAGCCGATATTCTTGTATGTCGTACTGAACACGAGATTACAGATGATATTCGTCGTAAGTTAGCCTTATTTTGTAATGTGAGTAAGGAAGCTGTAATTCAGTCAATTGATGCATCTACAATATATGATGTGCCAAATCTTATGTTGCTCGAAAAGTTAGACGCAGTAGTGCTTAAACAGTTTGGATTACCTGTTTCAGAAGAGGTGAACCTTACTAAGTGGAATCAGTTTTTGACTAGACATAAAAATCCTAAGAATCGTATTAAAATTGGATTGATAGGAAAGTATGTAGAATTACAAGATTCATATAAATCAATTTTAGAGGCATTTATTCATGCAGGAGCAGAAAATGAAGTGCGTGTAAAAATCGAAAGTATTCACTCGGAGTATCTGTCTGTAGAAGATATGGATAAGAAAATAGGTCATCTAGATGGAATTTTAGTAGCACCTGGTTTTGGAGAAAGAGGAATAGAGGGTAAAATTGAAGCAGTACGTTATGCTCGTGAAAATAAAATTCCTTTCCTAGGGATCTGTTTAGGGATGCAAATGGCAGTAATTGAGTACTCAAGAAATGTTTTAGGAATTAAAGATGCCATTTCTATAGAGCAAAATCCTGATGCTAAGAACCCTGTAATTAGCCTTATGGAAGAACAAAAGAATGTTACTGAAAAAGGAGGTACTATGCGATTAGGAGCTTGGGATTGTAATTTGGTTGCAGGAAGTAATGCTTCTAAAGCCTATGGTAATGCTGAGGTTATTTCAGAAAGACATAGACACCGTTATGAGTATAATAATGAGTTTAGAGAACAACTTGAGTCATCGGGCTTACTAACTACAGGGATTAATGCAAAGACAGGATTAGTTGAAATTGTAGAGGCAAAAGACCATCCTTGGTTTGTTGGGGTACAATATCACCCAGAGTACAAAAGTACCGTAGCACAACCTCATCCGCTATTCGTAGCCTTTATAAATGCAGCATTAGAATATAAAAGAAAAACGAAATCATAATAATATATAACGTCTTCACTAACAAGATTCTTAGTTTAAATTTATAGTCTTTTTTCTATCTCATTTAAAAATAAGTAGATAGAAATAAACTTATTATTTCAAATGTTTGGAACTATATAAGGTAAGATGCGTTAAATAAAACAGAGATAAGTAGTGTAATTGTGATATTATATTTTAAAATAAATTTATGGAAGAAAAACAGCCGCTAGATAAAACAACAATTATAGGTTACCTATTATTGATTCCACTAGCTATTTGGTATTTTAAAGCAAATGAGCCTTCAGAAGAAGAGCTAGCAGCTCAAAAACAAGAAAAAGCAGCTCAAGAGCAGTTAATTGAAAAAGGTAAACCATTAGCTACTGTTCCAGCAATAGCAGCTACGGACTCTTTATCTAAGCAGGAGGCTTATCAACAGCTCGGAGTCTTTGGTTTTTCAAAAACATTACCTTCAGCTAACGGAGGAGAAACTGTTCTGGAAAATGAGTTGCTTAAGGTTACTGTAAGTAATAAAGGGGGGTATCCTACTAAAGTCATTTTAAAAGAGTTCTCATCTGTAGATGAGCAACCCGTAGCACTTATAAAGGATGGGGCAAATTCAAAGTTTGGAATAGATTTTTCGACAAGTGATAACCGTACGCTTAACACAGGACAGTTGTTTTTTGAGCCTACCTTAACTAAGGTTAATGGAGAGTCTCGTTTGTCTATGAAGTTAAAAGTGTCTAATGATAAGTATATTGAGTATGTTTATTTGTTGAAGAAAAATGATTACATGTTAAATTTTACAGTACGCTCACAAGGTTTAGAAAATGTAATTGATTCAGCTAAACCTTTAAAGCTTGATTGGGAACTCTCTGCTTTTCGAAATGCAAAAAGCGTTTCTTATGAAGCTCGCTACACTGACTTAATCTATGAATATGATGAAGGGCGTGATGACTCATTGAGTAAACGTGACCTAATAACAGAAGAGGTAGAAGAGGTAACTTATGCTGCTTATAGACAACATTTCTTTTCTTCAATTCTTGTTAATAAAAATGGTTTTGATAAGGTTGAGTTTACGTCACAGGATTTATCTAAAGAAAAAGATGGGAAGGAATCTAATCAGCTTCGTAAATTTAGTATGAAAACTAATCTGAAGACTGAAGCAGGTAATTTAAATTATCCAATGCAGTTATATTTTGGTCCAACTGATTATAGTGTTCTTAGTAAGTATGACCTAAATTTGGATGAGGTGGTCCCT
The DNA here is from genome assembly GCA_964472695.1 of uncultured Flavobacteriaceae bacterium. Classification (GTDB taxonomy): domain Bacteria; phylum Bacteroidota; class Bacteroidia; order Flavobacteriales; family Flavobacteriaceae; genus Aquimarina. The sequence continues at coordinate 2,158 of CAYYNF010000135.1, read as the reverse complement.
TTAGGATGGGGGATTTTTGGGGTAATAAACCGTTATGTGTTTATTCCATTATTTAGTTTTCTGACAGGTTTCTTACCTTATGGTGTAGCTATTATTGTGTTGACAGTATTGGTGCGTTTAGCACTTTCGCCAGTAACTTATAAGTCTTATGTGTCTCAAGCGAAAATGAAAGTATTAAAACCAGATATTGAGGCTATAAATAAAAAGTACGAGGATAACCCTATGAAGAAACAACAGGAGGTTATGGCTCTTTATAACCGAGCTGGAGCTAATCCGATGAGTGGTTGTTTGCCTTCATTATTACAAATACCTGTGTTTTATGCACTGTTTAATTTCTTTCCAAGTGCTATTGTGTTGAGACAGAAAAGTTTCTTGTGGGCAGAAGATTTATCTAGTTATGATGTAGTTGCTGAATTACCATTTAAAATACCTTTTTACGGAGATCATATTAGTTTGTTCCCAATTTTGGCATCAATCGCTATCTTCTTTTATATACGTATTAATTCGGCTCAACGTACCATGATGCCTAAACAAGAAGGAATGCCTGATATGCGTTTTATAATGTACTTATCACCAGTATTTATGTTGATCTTCTTTAATAATTATGCATCAGGTTTATCATTGTATTATTTTGTGTCTAACTTAATTACTATTGGAATTATGTTAGTAATCAAAAATTATATTGTTGATGATGAAAAGATTCATGCTCGTATCCAGGAGAATAAAACCAAGCCTAAAAAGCAGAACAAATTTCAGCAACGTCTTAAAGAAGCTATGGAAGAAGCTCAAAGACAACAGCAGAATAAAAATAAATAAACATATTTTTGTTTATCACTAAAACTAAAAAAGCCATTGATTCACTTGTTTCAATGGCTTTTTTAATTGGTACGAGATTATAAGGTGATTATTTAGAAACTGAATGTATTACTTCAATTTCTGAATACTGAGATTCGGTGATGTGTTTGATAGCTTTTTGGGTAAAATCAACTCCTTTTTCAGTTAAGCAGATGTAGTCATTTTTAATATTGATAAGCTGATTTTCTTTGGCGAGCTTTACTATAGTATCTGCTTTTACTTTCTGCCAGTTGATATGTGTGTTTAGGTGTGAAATATGACGTTCTTCAGGATCTTCGTGATTTTGTAGGTGTAATAAGAATGTTAGCAACATAACTTCTTTTTTTTGTTGTTGCTGTAAATATAAGGTTGATATTAATCCTTTTTGAGGGGCAAAAAGATAACATAGTAAAAATACGATTCCTAGTACACTGGTAATGGCTCCCGCAATAGAAGCATCGAGGTATGTAGCAAGCCAATAACCAGAAATCGCTGAAAATACACCAAATCCTACACTTCCGATAAGGAGATTTTTAAGTTTGTCAGTAAGTAGATACATACTTGCTGCGGGGGCAATCATTAACGCAACTACTAAAATAGCTCCTACGGCATCAAAAGCTCCTACTGTAGTTACTGAAGCTACCGACATTAACCCATAGTGCATAATCATAGGTGAAAACCCTAAAGAAGCTGCTAAGCTTGTGTCAAATGTGCTTATTTTAAGCTCTTTGTAAAATAAGAGTAGTAAAATTGTAGATATACATAGTATGATACTAATAACCCATAAGGCTTTAGGACCATAGTCGGTTTCATTAATTTGTATGCGGTCAAAAGGAGCAAAAGCAAGTTCTCCTACAAGTACGGCATCGATGTCGAGGTGCACATCATTTGCGTATAAAGAAATTAAGATAATACCGATACTAAACATGGCAGGAAAGACTAGTCCAATGGCAGTATCTTCTTTTACCAAACCTGTTTTTTGTATGAACTCAACTAAAACTACAGTAGCCACACCTGTTAGGCTGGCTAATAATATATTTAACGGTGAGCTAAGGTCGTGGGTAATGAAAAAACCAATTACGATTCCTAATAGTATTGAATGACTAATAGCATCGCTAATAAGAGCCATTTTGCGTAATACCAAAAATACGCCTGGCAGGGCACAGGCAGCAGCAACTAGTGCTGCGATCAATTGAATTTCTATATGGAATTGGGTCATTATTTTATTCGTTTATAACCATTGTGAAAAAGGTTTCGATCTAGTTTCATTAATCAGTTTTGTAATAGGAACTTCAAATTTACTAGGGGTACGCTTTTTTACTTC
>CAYYNF010000134.1:0-6597 GCA_964472695.1 uncultured Flavobacteriaceae bacterium | reverse complement strand
GATAACCTCCCCATCATTTCACCAATAGTAACAACTTTATGCATAGAACAATTAAGGCTTTAATTTTTTAAGTTTATTTGTACCAATTAAAAATTATAACGTTATATAACTAAAAATTCAATTGGTATTACATACAAATATAGACTTTTGAATTATACTAAATGAACAAGTTCTATAAGTCGATATATATTCTTAAGCTATTCAGAAAGCATATTCTCTTTCAATACCCTACCACAGACTTCAACTTATAGCCTCACGATATTTTTCAAATATTATATAAATGTTCAATAGTTTACCCTTTCACAATATAAAATAACATACCAAGTACTACCTTTCCAGAAGTTCTTCAATAACTGGAGGAAAATTCTCATATTCTAGTCTACGAACTTTTTGGGCTACATCTTCAGGAGTATCTTCCTTACTTATACAAGTTTCTGCTTGAAATATAATAGCACCCTCATCATAGTTCTCATTCACATAGTGAATTGTAATCCCCGATTCAGTCTCCTTATTTTCAACAACAGCTTTATGTACGTTCATACCATACATTCCCTTCCCTCCATATTTAGGAAGTAAGGCTGGATGGATATTGATTACCTTATTAGGGAAATGCTCTATAATATTTTCAGGGAACTTCCATAAAAAACCTGCGAGCACAATAAGGTCTAATTGAGCATTTTTTAATGTATTTAGAATTTCTTCTGATTCGTAGAACGATGCCCTATCAAAATAAAGTGCCTTAACATCATTATTTCGAGCTCTTTCTAGCACCTTAGCTTCTTTCTTATTTGAAAGCACATAGACTATTTCAGCCTTTCTATTGGTATTGAAGTATTTAATGATATTTTCAGCATTTGTTCCTGATCCAGACGCAAAAATGGCAATTCGTTTCATAATTTTCTATTATTCTCTTAAAATATATTCTGCAAACATAACACAAAACCCTCGATTTTAAACATATAAGCTTAAAAAGTAAAAACAATAGCTACATTTTCCCTGTATTGTTTAGTTTGTAAATAAAGTTTTTTATTTTTGTGCACTGAATTAAAAATAAAAAATAGAAATTATGTCAGACATTGCATCAAGAGTAAAAGCAATTATCGTTGATAAATTAGGTGTTGACGAGAATGAGGTTGTAAATGACGCAAGCTTCACTAACGACCTTGGAGCTGATTCATTAGATACTGTAGAGTTAATTATGGAGTTTGAGAAAGAATTTGATATTCAAATTCCAGACGATCAAGCAGAGAATATAGCTACAGTAGGACAGGCTGTATCTTACATAGAAAACGTAAAGTAATTTACTAAAGGAATATTTATGGAATTGAAACGAGTTGTAATAACAGGATTAGGAGCATTAACACCTATAGGGAATAATATTGATGAATATTGGAATGGACTGGTTAATGGAAAAAGTGGAGCTGCACCTATCACCCGCTTTAATGCGGAAAAATTTAAGACTCGTTTCGCCTGTGAGGTTAAAGATTTTAATGTAACAGATTTCATAAACAGAAAAGAAGCTAAAAGGCTTGATCGATACGCTCAATTTGCATTAATTGCTTCTGATGAAGCTTTACAAGATTCTCAACTAGACTTAGACAATGTAGATAAGTATAAGATTGGAGTAATCTGGGGTGCTGGTATTGGGGGTATTGAAACCTTCCATAATGAAGTTAAAAACTTTACAGAAGGGGATGGAACACCTCGTTACAACCCCTTCTTTATCCCTAAAATGATTGCTGATATTGCCCCAGGGCATATTTCAATCAAAAATGGTTTTATGGGACCTAGCTATACTACAGTATCTGCTTGTGCCTCTTCTGCTAATGCTATTATCGATGCTCTTAACTATATTAGATTAGGACATTGTAATGTAATTGTTACAGGAGGAAGTGAAGCCGCTATCACCGAATCAGGTATGGGTGGATTCAATGCCTTACAAGCATTATCGACCAACAACGAAAACCCTGAAAAAGCATCTAGACCTTTCGACGCAACACGTGATGGATTTGTTCTTGGAGAGGGTGCCGGAGCATTAGTTCTTGAAGAATATGAACATGCTAAAGCACGTGGGGCAAAAATATACGCAGAAGTTGTAGGAGGAGGACTTTCTTCTGATGCTTATCACATGACCGCACCTCACCCTGAAGGAAAAGGGGTAATAGCAGTAATGAAAAACTGCTTAGAAAACGCTGGCTTACAACCCGAAGATGTAGATGCTATAAATACTCATGGAACATCAACACCACTAGGAGATGTTGCTGAGTTAAAAGCTGTAAAAGAAGTATTTGGAGACCACGCATCTAATATTAACATCAACTCTACAAAGTCAATGACAGGGCACTTACTAGGAGCCGCAGGTGCCATTGAAGCAATTGCTTCTGTCTTATCTATAAAACATGGTATAGTTCCACCTACAATCAATCATGAAGTAGTAGATGAAAATATATCACCTGATTTAAACTTGACATTAAATAAGGCACAAAAAAGAGATGTTAATGTTGCAATGAGTAACACTTTTGGTTTCGGAGGACACAATGCTTGTGTATTATTAAAGAAATATAAAGGTTAATCTTAATCTATGAATATAGGCTCAAAAATAGCGTCCTATTTCAATTTTAAGAAACCGAAAGGAGAAGATCAAGATTTTCACAATTTCATAGTTAGCTCATTAGGATTTAGAGTTAAAGATATAACTCCCTACATCACAGCTTTTACACATTGTTCATTAGGTGAAATGGATCTTAATAACAATCCTATCAATTATGAACGCCTAGAGTTTTTAGGTGACTCAATATTGGGTAGTGTTATTGCCGTATACTTACATCGTAACGCCCCTCATGGAAATGAAGGGTACCTCACTAAGATGAAGGCTAAAATCGTAAGTCGCAAAAATCTTAATAGACTAGGAAAAGAACTTAAGCTATTAGACCAACTTAAATCTAAGGTTCGTACTACACAGTTCGGAGATAATATATATGGAAACCTATTAGAATCCCTTATAGGTGCTATATTTATAGACCGAGGATATCAATATTGCGAACGTTTTATTCATGAGAAAATTATCTCTTCTATCACGACTATTGAAATTCTCGAGAATAAAATTATTAGTTATAAAAGTCTAATAATTGAATTGTTTCAAAAAGATAAGGATAAATTTAACTTTGAAACATATGAAGACACAGGAAAACAAACACAACGCCATTTCTCTGTAAAACTTTGGGTTAATGGTAAAGTTATGAGTAAAGGTCGTGCTACCTCTAAGAAAAAAGCAGAAGAAATCGCTGCAAGAAGAGCCTATTTCATACTTAAAAAACAACAAAACATCATTTCTTAGAAATATCTTCTAACCAACTATACCTTCCCGCTTAAAAAGCTAAAATTAAATTTGTATATTGGCTTCAAAGAGATATATTAAAATTCATAATTTACAATATTGTAATTACACAGGAATACCTTTTCCTCAAGTTAAAAGAACTTACAGAGTTGCAAATAACATGAATAATATACGAACTTTTTATAGTTAAATCGTATTATGTAAAAAATGGGTATATGATAAAATTAGAACTAGACGACTTTGACATTCAGTCTTTTTTTCTTTGTGCCATCCATACTTCATTATCTCCTATAAAATTAGCCTTTCTAATTAATAAAAGATTAGACTTACGTCTTCATAGATGTCATAATGATATTCAACTTATAGATCAAAATAATCTATCAAAATATCTTTATTTTAAATACGTAGACTCTATAAATTTTACGACTTATCATCTGTTTCAAAACAAAGAAAGTACAAGCAAAGAAAGTCTAAAAAGCTCTTTTATAACAGATAAATTAAAAGTTAATTCGGGTCGTTTAGTTCCTGATTACCAGAATGTAGATTATTTCCTTAAGATAGAAACTGAAGGGGATTATCATCAATATAATAATATGCACACTCAGATTTCTATGATCACTAAAGTAAGTGCATCTTATGCAATAAATTTTCACAAAATAAAGTTTAAAAGTAACTTAATAACAGAATAATGGCATTACGTAAAAAGACAAAAATTGTAGCCACATTAGGGCCTGCATCAGATCCCAGAGAAATGATTGATCAACTTATGATTGCTGGTGTTAATGTTTTTAGAATAAATTGCTCTCATGCCGATCCTGATGATTTTGCAGAGAGAGTAAAATTGATAAGAGAGGAAAGTGAGAAAAACGGTTTCAATGCAGCTATTCTAGCAGACCTTCAGGGCCCCAAACTTCGTGTAGGAGTTATGGAAGAAGGAACAATCGTAAATGTTGGTGATGAAGTGACTTTCATGACAGGTGAGCCTTTTGTAGGAAATGCACAAAAAGCCTATATGAACTACGAAAAGTTTCCCCAGGATGTAGAAGCAGGTGAACGTATACTAGTTGATGATGGAAAAATCCATTTTGAAGTAGTGTCTACTAACCAGATAGACACTGTAGTTGCTAAAGTAACACAAGGAGGACCTTTCAAATCAAAGAAAGGTGTTAATTTACCTAACACTAAAATATCACTACCAGCACTTACTGAAAAGGATATTAGAGATGCCAAACTTGCTTGTAAACACAAGGTAGATTGGATTGCTTTATCCTTTGTGCGTCATTCAAAAGATGTACAAGACCTAAGAGAACTAATAGACAATCATAGTGACTTTAAAATACCTATTATTTCTAAAATTGAAAAACCTGAGGGTGTGGCTAATATCGACGAAATCTTAGAGGCATCTAATGGACTTATGGTAGCTCGTGGTGATTTAGGGGTAGAGATCCCTGCAAATGAAGTACCTTTAATACAAAAAGAATTGGTACACAAGGCTAAATTAGCTAGAAAACCTGTAATCATTGCCACACAAATGATGGAGACTATGATTGACAGTCTTACTCCTACAAGAGCCGAAGTAAATGATGTAGCAAACTCTATTATGGACGGTGCTGATGCAGTAATGTTATCAGGTGAAACTTCTGTAGGAAAGTACCCTGTAGAAGTAATCAAAACCATTAGAAGCATTATTGTAAGTGTAGAAAATTCTCCTCTAATTTCAGTTCCACAGACACCTCCAAGTGATAGCTATAGTGAAAGATTTATAACCAACTCTGTATGTTATCATGCCGCACATATTGCAAATAACATTAAAGCTAGTGCCATTTCTACAATTACCAATTCTGGATATACTGCCTATCAGATTTCAGCATGGCGTCCTAGTGCCAATATTGTGGTATACTCTGACAACAAGCGTATATTAGCACAGCTTAACTTACTTTGGGGAGTAAAAGCTTTTTACTACAATAACCCAGAAGCTAATACAGATCAATGTGTAAAAGAAGTAAATCAGATGGCTCATGATAAGGGTTATGTAGCAGAAGAAGGTGTTATTATAAACCTAGTAGCAACTCCTTTAGAAGAAAAAGGTATGGTAAATACTATGAGGGTAAATAAGATTTAGTAACCAGCTAGAGTTCTAAAAGACACTTTCTAGAAACAAACCATCTTAATTAAAAAACGGGGTGAAATTCTATTAAATTTCACCCCGTTTTTTATTCGGTTTTCACTACATATGTATGGATATATTTACAAAAAAAAGGATAAGACCACAAAGCCCCCCCCTTTTCTATCTTTAACTTACACACTATCGTGATGATACTAAATATGTCTAATTACTTTGAGATCTCGTTAATTGCATACCCACAGACTTATTTAAATTATTTTTATTAGTAGTCTTCTTAGGAATAATAAGATCTTTATTTTTTTCTATACTTTGTTTAATCATATCAGAAAGTGCCTCTTTCGACATACTTAAATCCTGTTTCTTTGACGTTGTTTTAGAACCACTTGACTTTGATACTAATATCTCACTTTTCGAAAAAGGAAGATCTACCAAATTAGGCTCATAATTTGAAGTCCCCATCATCTTTTCGATATTGATCGTATTTTTACTTGCAGCTGGATCTTTTTCTAATTTATCTACAGCTTTCTTTATGAATAACTTATCTACAACCTCTTCTATTTGAATTTCAGGAATTGTAAGCTTTTCTTCCTCATTTACTTTTTCAGTCTTAACAGGGTTGGATTCTAGTTGACTATCTTGCTCTTCTTTTTCTAATTCATTTTTCTTACTTAACTCTTGTCCTCCCTGCTTTAGACGAAGTAAATGTTTTCTTCTTCTTTCTAAGCGTTGCTCCCTTTCTAATTCTTCTAATTTCTCTACCTCCTGAAACACCCCTAATATATCATTTAATACAGTAACTTCGTCACTAGCATTTTTAGTTATTGTATCTAAATCTACTGAGTTATCCACATCTTTTGTAAACAAACGATCTAATAACTTTTGGATTCTTGATTTATTCTCTTCCGATTTCTCTTTAGTAGTTTCTTTTGACATAAAAATCATTATTTTCGCTAAATATATAAAAAATTAAAGATAAAAAAAGAAAACACCCTATAATTAGACTATATTTTCAGCAGAAATAGCATTTTAATAAGAGATTGACAACACAAAAACTTTAATCAAGAAGATAGATTTTTACCTAATTAAACAATAAAACATTCATTTTTAAATTGTTAACAAAGTAACTATAGAAAAC
>CAYYNF010000133.1:0-6601 GCA_964472695.1 uncultured Flavobacteriaceae bacterium | reverse complement strand
GTATAATGATAAAGAGGTTATTTTGTTGTTATTCAATAATTTAATAGCTATTCTTGTAGCTTACTAATATTAAATAACTCTTATGCCTAAATTAGATTGTTATGAAAAAACTAATTACACAATTAATATTACTTATATCCTGTTATAGTTGGGGACAACAAATTATATTTCAACGTAGAGATAATCAGTTTATAGATATTCTTGATCTTGAGTCAAATTTCCATTTTAAAGATGTTTTAGAAAGCAATTTTCCGTTCACAAAACAAGATGGATGGGAGGTTGTTTCTCTTCAAAACGAAATTATATTTTTTCAGAATACAAATATTAATACTGAATTTTATGGTTTTGTCTATAGTTATAATATCAATACAAACTCTACGAAACTTGAATTAAAATTATCAGATGTATTTGATATACCTGAAAAATGGACTCTAACAGATATTGATACAGATGGTCTGTGGTATTTTAATTCTATTGACGTTAATAGTGAAATCGTAAGTTATGATAAAAATACAGGTGTAAAAATACACCATGCTTATTTACAAGATTTTTTAAGAATTCCCCAATATTGGAAGGTAAAAGCAGTTCATGAAGGAATTGTCTATACCCAATGGGTCCAAAATAATACTTTTCATACTACTATAAAATCATGGGATGGAACTACAGTGCAAGAATATGCTATCCAAAATTATTACGAAGACGTTTTTGAGGTTGATATTGTATCTGTTACAGATGATAGTCCCTTGGTTGTAGATTCATCCTTACATAGTAAAACCTCAGGTTATAAAGATGTTTTCTATCCTAGAGGAGATATGTTGAAAGTCTATAAACTTGCTGTTGCCGTCACAAGTGGAAGTATAGCACATTATGGAGGGAAAGAACAAACAAAACAGGAGTTACAAACTTGGCTTGATGGTATCAATGAGTTATACGGAAGAGAGTGTGCTATTCACTTTGAACTTATTGAAAACAATGATGAATTATTATTTGAAGACAGTGAAACAGATCCTTGGCCTGATCTACCTTCAGGAGGTATATGTACAAAAGCACTTCCTATTTTAAATGCTCAAAAAAGTATCATAGATGGTATTATTGGTGCTGAAAATTATGATTTTAGTCATGTTATTATAAATGTTCAAGGAGGAGGATGTGCATCTATTGGGTCAACCACTAGAGGTGCTACGGGACGTTTTACCAATGCAGGAAGACATGAACTAGGGCACCAATTAGGGCAATCTCATACCATAGGATATCAAAATAATCCTATAAATTTTGAGCAAGGTGGTGGTTGGACTATTCAGGGAGGAAATGGAAATCCATACCTTCATGCTTCTTCGTACCAGTCTACCGTTAAAAATGTTGAAGGAAAGTTTGCAAATCTAGGTGTTGAGATTCCTACGAATAATACAATTCCAACTATTCAACCTTCAAGAGATTATTCCATTCCTAAACAAACTCCTTTTGTATTAACAACAAATGCCTCTGATAAAGAAACCCCTGAAAAACTGACTTATGTGTGGGATGCCATGAACCCTTGGTATGTTCACCGAATACCAAGAGAAGACGATCATGAAGGGGGATTGTTCAAACGTTTTTTACCGACAACAGAGAACTATAGATTCTTTCCTAAACTAGAAAGTATTTTAGCAAATGAAAACACAACAGATGAAGAACAACTTCCTACACAGCCGCGTACCATGGAATTTCGAACAACTGTTAATGATAATCATACGATTCAATATAAAGGTAAAGAGATTGCAGCAAGCGGTATTAACTTTGATGATGTAACTTTATTCGTTACAGATGCAGGACCTTTTGAAGTGACGAGTCAAAACACTCAAAATACATCTTACTTGGGTGGTACAAGTCAAACAGTTACTTGGAATGTAAATAATACGAACATAGCACCTATAAATACAAGTCATGTAAAGATAGTGCTTTCTACAGATGGAGGGTATTCTTATGATACGGTACTAGACCAATATGCTCCAAATAACGGGGAAGCCCAAATCACATTACCTAATATTAGTTCAGAAAAATGCCGTATAAGAGTTGAGGCTATTGATAATATTTACTTTGATGTAAATCATTTTGATTTTAAAATTGTTTACAATAAAACACTCTCGATTGAATCAATAGATATACCAAAAGATAATTTTGTTATATATCCAATACCGATCCAAAATAATGTTACCATAGAAAATACTTCTGAATTCATCACGGCAGTAAATCTTTATTCAATACAGGGAATATTGCTTCGTAAATTTAAATTGGAACAATATACAAAAGCAACAGAATTAAATTTGCAAAATTTTACGGATGGGTTTTATTTTCTAGAAATACATACTCTTAATGGTTATTATTACAAGAAAATAGCCATCAAAAAATACTAGAAGCTCTTTATGTTTTTTTAGGAGAGCTAATTTGATCATTATTTTATAATTTAGATCCTTTAATTTAGATAGGTGTTTAACGAAATTCCTAAAATATAAGAACTGTAAAATGGATGAAATCGTAAATAGAGTTGCTAAAAGTAATTTAAAAACTATTGATTTAGAAGACTGGTACCCTAAAGGCGTACGTGCTTACCTAGATGTTAAAGATTGGTTGTTTCATGGTTTAATCCTTAAAGAAAAAGATTTTCGAGAAGCAGTTAAAAATCACGATTGGAGTCAGTATCAAGATCAGTATTTATTGTTAGGATGTTCGTCCGATGCTATTATTCCTAGTTGGGCGTATATGTTAATTTGTATTGAAGCAGCCCCTTTTGCAAAAAAAGTAGTGAATGGAGATGAGGGCTTGTTGAATGAGTTGGTATATGAATCGTATATCCAAGCATTAGACGTAGAGGAATATCGTGATAAACCTGTTATTATTAAAGGTTGTGCTAATAAGCCAGTACCCGAAAGTGCTTACCTTACGCTAATCCAAAAGTTACAGCCTTATGCCAAAACTATTATGTTTGGAGAGGCTTGTTCTTCTGTGCCTTTGTATAAGCGTAGTAGGTAATATTATCTGTGCCATATTTTATAATAAAGATATACCATGCTGTATATCTTTATTTTTTTACGTTTTAACTTTAAATATGGGTTTATTTTTTATAATAACACAAGGAAACAAAGACTGACGTATTATATTTGAGTATAACAAAATTTATTTTATTTAAGTTATGAAGAAAATAATTTTAGGATTAAGTATGCTGTGTGCTTCATTAGTATCGAATGCACAAACAGAAGAAGAGTTAAAATCACAATTAGCAGCTAAAAATGCCGAAATAGCAAAGTTACAAGGAGAAGCTACTGCTATTCAGTCTCAGATAGATAAAATTCCAGGATGGAAAATAGGGGCTTTCGGAACTATTGGAGGAAGCCTTTCTCAGTTTAATAACTGGTATACTAATGCTGTGCCTAACAACAACTCGGGTACTATAGGTATTACAGGAAATGTGTATGCAAACCTACAGGAAGATGATTTCTTCTGGAGAAATGGTTTAAACTTAAATTTAGGTTGGGTAAAGTTAGATAATAGAGATGCTGCAATCAGAAATGAAAAGTTCAGCCCAACAACGGATATCTTTAATATTAACTCACTTTACGGACGTAAATTAAGCGATAAGGTAGCCGCTTCTGCATTATTGGAATACCGAACTACTTTCATTGAAAATTTCAACGATCCAGGTTACTTAGATTTTGGTATTGGAGCCACGATTACTCCGATTCAAGATTTAGTAGTAGTGTTACATCCAGCCAACTACAACTTTGTGTTTTCTGATGGAAGCTCTTCATACGAATCTTCTTTAGGTTGTAAGGTGGTAGCTGATTATACAAGAAGAATAGGGGATATTAGTTTTAAAACAAACTTCACAGGTTTCTTAAGTTACCAAGATATTGATTACGCTAACTGGCAGTGGACAAATGGATTTAGTTACCAACTATGGAAAATGATTGGTGTTGGTTTTGACTTCGGTCTTAGAGGAAACAAGCAAGAGGCATTTAATTATTTAGCTGATGCTACAACAACAACTTTAGAAGATTTTGATGACAACAAAATTCAGACCTTCTGGACACTAGGACTTAGTTACTCATTCTAGTAACAAAGCCTTTTGTTAATATAGTTTTTAAAAAAATAAGCCTTCTGTGTAATTACGCAGAAGGCTTACTCTTTTTAAATACTAATACCAATTGAAAAATATCATGACGCATATAAGTCATTTCTTTTTCCTTTCTAGTGCAAAATAAATTTGAACCGTAGTTAAGGCTATGCCTAAAAATTATTTTTTCTATAAAGAAAAAATAATTCAACTATTTATACGACATAATAATTTAATTGGATTATCTCTGTCTTAAAGAGCTACTCTGTCTAGATAATCCTCTGACAGGAACTTCTATAGGTATAGGTTGTTTAAAGCTCGCTTTTTTAGTTATAGTAGATTTGCCAGCAATTTCTTTCGCTTCATTGGCATGTAGTTGAGGTGTGTTATTTTTACCCTGTTCTCTTATAACTTGATCAATAGCTGTATCTAAGGTGTAAATACGATCAATAATAGTGGTCTTTTTCTTGTGAAACTTTAAGTTCTCTTCAAGTGCTTTTAAGGCTTTCGCTTTTCTCTTAGGGTTTGTAATTTTTCTAATTTGTTCTAAACGTTTTTCACATTGCTCTGCAATATTTTTGGCACGTGCTCTGTGATCTGTGCTTTTGTAAATAGGTAAGTTTCCTCTAAGAGATGCAATCCCATTTGCTGTGAAACGCAAAGGGTATTCAATTGTTATTTTAGCTATTGGGACTACTATTAGTAATGCTACACATCCAACTATTGCTTTAAGTCCAGAGCTATCACTTCCTCCTTCAAAAAAAGGATCTAAGTAGCCTGCAATTCCCTTGCTGTTCTTGTCTTCTTTGTAGTCTGGAGCAATACCGTATTCTTGATATTTTGTCGGAGTCATTTTTTTCTTTTTTGGTCAAAGATATATCATTCTTTTGTTTTAATCGTTTGTTTTTTAGTTTTTTATAAAAAAACGATTTGTTCCCCATTGTGTCATTCTGAAGAAGGTATAACCTATGATTGCCCCTACAGTGAATCCGGTTAATAAATCCCCAGGATAATGTACTCCAATATAGATTCGACTATACCCCATCCCTAAAGACCATAGGATAAGCAGTGGTGACATAAAACGCATTTTTTTGCGTAAAATATTGCCTATAAAAATAGCTAAAGCCATGCTGTTAGAAGAATGTCCTGAAAAATATCCATAAGGACCACAACGTTTAGCTATATAACGAATTACGCCTTCTAAACTAGCTACACGGCAGGGTCTAGGGCGACAGAAACTATGCTTAGCTAAATTGGTCAATTGATCTGTAAGTAGAATCATCACAGCTATTGCTAATAATGACCATAAAAAACGCTTTGTACCTAGCACTTTATACATCAGAAACGCTAATACTAGCATCAATGGTAAATGAGTGATTTTCTCAGTATAGGTTAACCAAAAGGAATCCCACCTCTCAGTTCCCATATTATTCAAGTATATTAAGAGATGCTCATCTAAAGTGGCTAAATATTTTAACATAAAAATAAAACTTATGAACTGCAAAACAACGAATAAGCTTTCAAAAAATCAAACTTATAACCTGCTTATTTATCTTAAGGAAGAACCTTGTTGATAAAATAGTGCTAGATAGTGATTAAGAATTTATAAAATATCGGAGTGCTAAATAAAGAATTCAGTTACCAATAAATTAAAGCATTTCTTTAAATTTGTTACCATAAAAGACAATTCTCTAATTTATGAAGACACCAAAAAGATATACCATTACTTCGGCACTCCCTTATACAAATGGACCTATACATATCGGCCATATGGCAGGAGTATATGTGCCTGCTGATATCTATGCCAGATATTTGCGTGCTACAGATAATGATGTAGTGTTTATAGGAGGTAGTGACGAGCATGGAGTGGCTATACCTATGCGTGCAAAAAAAGAAGGCGTATCACCACGTGTAATTATTGATAAATATCACGATATCATTAAGAAATCTTTTGAGGAGTTCGATATTTCTTTTGATAATTATTCAAGAACATCTAAAGAAATTCATCATGAAACTGCTAGTGAATTCTTTGATAAAATGCATCAAAATGGGCAATTTATTGAAGAGGTTACCGAGCAGTTATACGATCCTGAAGCGAAACAATTTTTAGCGGATCGTTTTGTAACAGGTACTTGTCCAAAGTGTGGGCATGATGAGGCTTATGGTGATCAGTGTGAAAAATGTGGTAGCTCCCTAAATGCTACTGATTTGATCAATCCTAAATCAACAATTTCTGGTGCTGACCCTATTCTAAAAAGTACCAAACATTGGTTTTTGCCTTTAAATCAATATGAGGATTTTCTTAAAGAGTGGATCTTAGAAGGGCATAAAAAAGACTGGAAAACCAATGTATATGGGCAATGCAAATCATGGATTGATGATGGATTAAAGCCAAGAGCTGTAACACGTGATCTAGACTGGGGAATTCCTGTTCCTTGTGAAGGTGGTGAAGGGAAAGTACTTTATGTATGGTTTGATGCTCCTATTGGGTATATTTCTTCTACTAAAGAG
>CAYYNF010000132.1:0-6681 GCA_964472695.1 uncultured Flavobacteriaceae bacterium | reverse complement strand
AATCGTGCAATACGCACGTCTAAATTATAATTACGCTGAAAAGCAAGGAACATACGTTCACTAAAGAGTTTCTCCCATCCGTATTCCGAATCAGGTTTAGCTGGATAGGCAGAATGCTCTTCACAATTTGGATTGTCAGGGTCTAGTTGGTTATACTCTGGATAAATACAGGCAGAGGAGCTATAAAAGATACGTTTAATCGATTTTTTGGAAGCTTCATAAGCAACATTAAGGTTGATTATAGCAGAGCTATGCATCACATTAGCATCATTTTCACCTGTAAAAATATACCCCGCACCTCCCATATCTGCAGCAAGCTGGTATACTTCATCGAAAGCATGTTCCTTATCCTGATCGAGTCGTTGATGTGGTGCTAACATTACTTTGGACATGAAGCGAGCATCTTTAAGATCTCCTTGAACATACTCATCACAAATTTCGGAATGATTCCAAAATTCATGCCCTGATTTTATATCAACAATACGCACCCAAGTTCCTTCATCTTTAAGACGTTTTCCTAAATGACCTCCTATAAAGCCGCCTCCTCCTAAAATCAACGCTTTCTTCATTTTATTTATAAAGTTTATTCAGTTTTAAACCTAATGTAAATCGATCTTCAAAGTAAACTATTTCTTCGATAAAATCAGTTTTAATTTGGAGAAACTAAATTGTTTTATACATATTTAACTTATTAAGGATAAATATGCATAAAAAGTTTGTACGTAGCTAAAAAAACTCTATTAAAAACATAAAATGACTACAAAAAGAAAATTTTATACCAATTTAATTATTATTTATACGACAAATAATAATTTTCCATTGATGTTATTAGTTACATCTTAGAGTAGATTTACTGTAGATTCACTGTGAAATCCTAGTTCTTCTGCTAAAAAATATGGAGCTACTATTTGAGTGCCTTTAGGAAGTGTATGTGCTGCCCACCAAGAGAAAGTACTTGATGATAGGTAGAGCTTTTGAGAAGAAACCATATAGCTAAAATCTTCAATAGCACTCTTTGCATCACTATAGTATACGTTAGGTAAGCTTTTAAAATTTTCACGAGCTTTATTTTTATCATCAGTAACTACTAAAATAGGCTCACTTTCTTGGCTTAATTGTTCTAAAATCTTTTTATCGTATTCTTGTGCAGTGCGTGTCCAGTCAGAATCCCCTTTACGGTAATGAACTACTATAGGTAAACGTTCTGTTTTAGCGTAGGTTTCTTGTAGTAATTTTCCTAGGTTTACTAATTGCTCTTTATGTTTATCTAAGAAATATTTAGACTGAAAGTAACCTATTATATTTTTCGATTTAGGTTCCTCAATGAGGTCTTCATTAAAATAATAACCTACCCAATTAAAATGTTTACGTAATATCTTACTTAATTTTCCTAAAAAAGTAACTGTATAAGCATATACCCATCCCACACGCTTCATATCATCTTTATTAATGATTTCATCATAAAGCGGTTTATGAATATGTAATCCCATTATTGTTTTCGTTAGGACACTAGGCTCTGTATAGGTAGAAACAAACTTAACCTGTTTTCCTTTTTCTAGAAGAACCTGAGCCATCAGATATTGAAATAATACATTTCCAAAACCACCAAGTAGCCAAATATGCTTCATATTATATTTTAATAATAGTTGTGATTCGTACCACAGGTTAATTAGGCTAAGGTAAATAGATTATTGATAAATATTTAATGAATATACCAATTGAAAATTATTATAACGCATATAAGTCGTTTTTTTCAGCCTTCTGGTGTACAATAAATTTTAACCATAGCAGGATAACACTATCCTTGTATGTTGTGTGGATTGTGTCTTTTTAAGATAAATGAGTTAAGTATTAAGGTTTGTAAGTACAGTACGTAAGTCTTTAAAAATATCAATACTTACGTTACGGTAATCTATAATATTTATCAATTGATAAATATTATAGATTTATATAGACATAGTTGAGGTACGAGGAACGTTTCTATTTCGGTTTGCAGTAGACGTAGCCTCACCAGTGGTGTTAGGAAGTCTCTGAGCAGTAGCAGTAGAATACTCTAGCTGTAATCTTCGAGGACGTGTATCTTGTCTTAGTCCGATATATCTGTCAGGGTTTAAGCCATGTGCAGCTTCGGGTTCAGCTTTGTACCCTAGTCTTTTATAAAAATTAATTGCAGGTATGTTCCAATGACGTGTTGCACAATCAATATTTTCTACATTAGGGTGTTGTAGTATCACGTGGTCAAGTAATTTTGTGCCTATTCCTTGGCCTGCATATTCAGGGTGGATAGCCATCTGTCTTAAATAAGTTGTTTTTCCTTCATTAGAAATATCAACACCTAAATATCCAATCATTTCCTTTTCGGAATTGTAAACAGCATAAAAGAGCGTTTTTTCATCACCTTCTATATTGTGTTTAGTGCCATTATAAGCATCAATTTCATCTTCAAACGCTGCATCTAAAAAATTTGATAAAGCTGTTTCAAAATCAGAATCTTGTCCACTTTCAATAATAGCCTGTTTAGCTTCTTCATTCCTGTTTGCAAGTTTTCGGTATGATGTAGAAAAACTAATTTTAAAAACCTCTTGAGCTTTTAAAATTGATTCTTCTTCTTCTGTTTTAGGATCTAAGGTTCTGATCTCTATATTAGATACACTCATATATTTTTTTGTGCAAATTTAAGTTTTTTGATAATACATATTTAATTTTCAGTATAATAAATGTTTTTTTAGCATATGTAAAATCTGTTTGTAATATTGTACTTTTTCTAAATAGATACAGCCAAAATGGATTAATGTTGATGAATTAAATAATCCTTATTTTTGTGTAGTGTTTCCAGTATATTGAATATAGTTTATGAAAAGAGTTATAGTAGGGCTTTCAGGAGGTGTAGATTCTAGTGTTGCCGCATATTTGTTAAAAGAACAGGGGTATGATGTTATTGGGTTATTTATGAAAAATTGGCATGATGACTCAGTGACTATTTCTGATGAATGTCCTTGGTTAGATGATAGTAACGATGCCTTACTTGTAGCAGAAAAACTGGGTATTCCTTTTCAAACAGTGGATTTAAGTGCAGAGTACAAAGAGCGTATAGTTGATTATATGTTTGCTGAATACGAAAAAGGACGTACTCCTAATCCAGATGTTTTATGTAATAGAGAAATTAAGTTTGATGTTTTTCTGAAGATTGCTATGGATTTAGGAGCAGACTATGTTGCTACAGGGCATTACTGTCGTAAAGAAGTTTTTAAAGCAGAAGGAGGAAAGGAGATACATCAACTATTAGCAGGAAAAGATCCTAATAAAGATCAATCTTACTTTTTGTGTCAGTTATCACAAGAGCAATTATCAAAAACCTTATTTCCTGTTGGAGAACTTTTAAAACCAGAAGTTAGACAGATAGCAGCTGCTCAGGATTTAGTGACTGCAAATAAAAAAGATTCTCAAGGTTTATGTTTTATAGGAAAGGTACGCTTACCTGATTTCTTACAACAACAATTGAAACAAAAAACGGGAAATATTATTGAAGTTGAAGCGAGTCATGAAAAATATCTCAATGCCGATTCACTAGACCAACTGTATAACTATGACTATCAATTATCTGATGGAAAAATAGTGGGTACACATATTGGAGCTCATTATTACACCAAAGGACAACGCAAAGGTTTAGGTGTAGGAGGAACTAAAGAACCACTCTTTGTTCTTGAAACAGATGTTGAAACCAATACGATTTATACAGGACAAGGGAAACAGCATCCTGGTTTATACCGTAGTCAATTAATAGTTTCTAATGATGAAACTCACTGGGTGCGTCAGGATTTAAAGTTATCAGTAGGTGAGTTCATGGAGGTAAAAGCACGTATTCGCTATCGTCAGGTACTCGAGAATGCGATTATAAATCAAACCAAAGAAGGGCTTATAGTACGTTTTGAAAATCCACAATCAGCAATTCAGGAAGGGCAATTTGTAGCTTGGTATATAAATGATGAATTGATAGGATCGGGAGTTATTGCAGGTAAATAGTTTAATAATAACATCCAGAAGATGAAAATGAGATATAGACGTTTATCTTAGTTATTGTAGTCTTCTTCTAATTTATTTATACTTTTTAGTAATCCAATACACTTGGTTATTTGAATAAGATTACTTTAGAGTTATCAAAGTTTTAATTAATATATAAATCAGATTATGACAAAAAGAATCATATTAGTTCTATTGAGTTTTATAATGGTATCATGTTGGAAGAATAGAAGTCCAGAAGATCTTATCCGTCTTAAGGAAGATTTTAGAGATCAGGTGGCTACTTTTGAAAAACGTAAGGAAAAAGCGAATACAGACGTTAATAAAGGACTTACTTCATTGGGAGCTCTAAAGCAAGCCTTGGAAGAAACGAGAAATGAAGATAAAGAGTTCGCTCGTGTTTATGGTGATTGGGAAAAAGTAGATCGCAAGGTTAAAAATTTAACAAAAGAATATGAGGATCTGAAAGAACGTGCCTCTCTTTTGTTTCAAGCAATGGAAAAGCAAACTAATAGTTTAAGCGACCCAAAAAGTAAGCAGACTTTACTTTCGGCTATTGGTAAAGCTAAACATAAGTACAATGCTACCTTATTAAATACTTCAAAGGCAATTGATAAGTTACGTATTCTTCATGGAGATGCTGTGGAAGTAGTAAAAGCTTTAGAGGTGGCAGCTGCTTTAAATTCATTTGATAATATTAATGACCAAATGAAAAGTATTGAAAGTAGGGTAGATGGAATTATGCAAGAACTTAATATAGCTGTAGTAGAAAGTAAAAAATTATATGAAAAGAAAATTACAGAATTGAATTAAATATTCGGTTCATATTTTAATCTCATTGTATTCCTTACTATTTTAGCCTTCAAAATAAAAAAAATGAAAGTAACCGATCATATAAAAAACGCAAACGGAAAAGCACTTTTCTCTTTTGAAATAGTACCTCCTCAGAAAGGAAGTAATATCAATGATTTATATAAGAATATTGATCCCTTAATGGAGTTTGCTCCTCCTTTTATTGATGTTACCACTTCTAGAGAAGAATACGTATATATAGAAAAAGACGGTTTATATGACCGTAAAATAACTAGAATGCGTCCGGGTACGGTAGGTATTTGTGCATCGTTACAACACAAATATAATGTAGATGCTATACCACACGTGCTTTGTGGAGGATTTACAAAAGAAGAAACAGAGTATCTATTAGTAGATTGTCATTATTTAGGTATTGATAATTTGGTAGCTTTACGTGGAGACCCTATGAAAGGTGAAAAATATTTTAGAGCTACAGAAGGAGGTCATAATTATGCTTCAGAGTTAGTAGAACAAATTCAAAGCATGAATTCAGGAAACTTTCTACATGGTAATGTTGAAATGAAGCAAAAACCTGATTTTTGTGTAGGAGTAGCAGGTTATCCAGAAAAACATATTGAGTCACCTAGTTTAGAAGCAGATCTAAAACGCCTTAAGCATAAAGTTGATGCAGGAGCAGATTATATTGTAACACAAATGTTTTTTGATAATCAACGTTACTTCCGTTTTGTAGAAGCTGCTAGAGAAATAGGAATTGATGTGCCTATAATACCAGGAATAAAACCAATAGCTGTAAAACGTCATTTGCAAATTTTACCTCAGGTATTTTGGTTAGATATGCCACAGGAATTGATCAAACAAGTGGAAGAGGCTAAGGATAATAAAGCAGTACGCCAAATAGGTGTTGAGTTTGCCATTCAGCAGTCTAAAGAATTATTAGATTACGGAGTACCTTGTTTACATTATTATTCAATGGGAAAATCAGATAATATAAAATCAATTGCTGAAGCTTTGTTTTAATGGAGGTGTAATATATACTATGAATAGAATTTAAAATCTAAAGGTTGTATATTTTAACTTACATTATATGAAATTTTCTTTTTTGCTTTTGATATTGCTCTTTAGCCAAGGAGTTAGTTACGCCCAGTATGATTTAAACAAAGCATTCAGGGACTATTGGTTCGATGGCAAAGCGGAAATTTCTACATACGAGTTGGAACAGTCTCGCTATGGTAAACTACACAAAGGGGAAGCTACATTAATCTACGTGAAAGAAAGTTCTTTAAAGGATTTACAGGTAAAGCCTAATAACTATTCTAATATTAATAGTGTTAGTGTATTAAAGTTAAATAGTACTAAAAAGTTTATAACAGGTATATATCCTTATTCGACTATGAATAGCAATTTTATGCCCTTAAAAGAGAGTGCTCTAAGTATAAAGAATAGTTATTCATGTCAGGAATGGTGTGGGCATAGTTATATACAACTCAATAATAGATCATTATTTGAAATAAATAGTCATTCTTATTTTGAATCTCAAAATGATGCAAATGTTCATTTACCTAAGAATCTTTTAGAAGATGGTATATGGACACGTATACGTATAAATCCTAAAGAATTACCTGTTGGAGAATTAAGTATAATTCCAAGTTTTGAGTTTTTTAGCTTTTATCATTTAGATGTACAAGCTTATAAAGCTATTGCTAATATTACAGAGGATAAAGACGTCATTATATATAAATTATATTACCCTTCTTTGGAGCGTCGTGTAACTATAAAAATAAGCGATGAAGCACCTTATTATGTATTATATTGGGAAGAGGAGTTTCAAAACAAGCCTATTACTTGTGC
>CAYYNF010000131.1:0-6736 GCA_964472695.1 uncultured Flavobacteriaceae bacterium | reverse complement strand
ATAAAAGAGCAACTTTTAAACGTGTTATAAATTATGGCTGTAAATAAACTAATCGTATTTTCAGCTCCTTCGGGAAGCGGAAAGACTACAATTGTAAAACATTTACTTCAGGAAACAGGTCTTCCCTTGTCTTTCTCTATTTCAGCAGCCTCGCGTGAAGCTCGCCCAAATGAGGTTGATGCTAAAGATTATTATTTTCTGAGTTTAGATGATTTTAAAGCTAAAATAGCCAACGATGCATTCCTAGAGTATGAGGAAGTTTATCCTGATAATTTCTATGGAACTTTAAGAAGTGAAGTGGAACGTATTTGGGCATCAGGGAAATCCGTAATTTTCGATATTGATGTAACAGGTGGTTTAAATATCAAAAAACAATATCCAGAAGAGACGCTAGCTATTTTTGTACAACCACCTAGTAAGGAAGAATTAGAAAGAAGGCTAAGGGGGCGTGCCACAGAAACCGAAGAAAAAATAGCGATCCGTTTATCTAAAGCTGATCGGGAATTAGCTACTGCACCCCAGTTTGATGCAATTATTACGAATGATAATCTTGATATCGCAAAAGAAGAGGCTTATCAATTAGTTTCTAAATTTATTAGATCTTAATGAAAAAGGTAGGTTTATATTTTGGAACATTTAACCCTATTCATATTGGGCATTTAGCTATTGCAAATCATTTAGTAGAATATACAGATATTGATGAGGTGTGGATGGTGGTAACACCACATAATCCTTTTAAGAAAAAGAGTTCATTGCTCAATAACCATCATCGTTTGGATATGGTTTATAAGGCAGTTGAAGACTATGAAAACATTGTTCCTTCGGATATAGAATTTCGTTTGCCTCAGCCCAATTATACGATCAATACGTTGATTCACTTGGAAGAGAAATATCCTACAAAATCTTTTAATTTGATCATGGGGGAAGATAATCTTAAAACCTTTCACAAATGGAAAAATTATGAGATGATTTTAGAAAACTATCAGTTATATGTTTACCCTAGAGTATCTGGAGGAACTATTCCAGATCAGTTCTTAAATCATCCCAAAATTCATAAAATAGATGCTCCGATCATGGAAATATCCTCTAGTTTTATCAGAAATGCGATAAAACTAGAAAAAAATTGCAAACCATTATTACATCCGTCAGTTTTAACGTATATTGAGCGCATGAACTTTTATAAATAGTTATTAATGCACTAAGATGGATCGCTATGCTAAAAATACAGTTTTTTGGATAGCATGTCTTAGTTTTTGTGTAGGGATTGGCGTTTCACACTATTGCTTAGACTATTTGCAAATAAAAATAATACTGACACTAGCCTTTGGTCTAGTGTCTTTTCTTTCTATAAATAATTCTTACATTTTTCCTGTAGCGATTTATCTCTGTTTCTTCGGACTTGGAAATTTGCGTACTGAGATAAGTAAAGTGTCATACAATACTAATACACTTGTCAGTTATAATAAGGCTAATAGTAAAGTAAGACTATATTTTAGGGTAGAAAAATCATTATCATCTACCAAAAAATCCAGACAGTATCTAGTTAGTGTGTTGGACATAGAGGATCATAGGGTCTTAGAAAAAGCTATTTGGCGTACTCCTATATCAGATATACTAATGTCAGACAATAGTATGGCGTATGCGTATACCAATATTACTCCTCTTATACCTAAAAATAATCCTTATACCTTCGATTATACCCTTTATTTAAAGAAGCTAGGGGCTACACATCAGTTTTATACAAAATTATCGGAAACTCACATAGCTCCTATTCCAGATCAGTCTTGGAGCTATAGATTATCAAACTTAAAGCAGAAGTTATCCGATAATCTTAACCATTTGGGGTTATCTGCAGATGTTTTACAATTGGTTAAAGCTTTGGTGTTAGGTGATAAGTTAAATATGGATAAAGGATTACGTGCAGATTTCGTTAATGCAGGTGTTATTCATTTACTGGCAATATCAGGTTTACATATAGGTATTCTATATGGAGTTATTAGTTTCTTTTTTAGAAGACTTCTCTATAAATCAGAAAGATCTCCTTGGGTGTCACTATGTATACTTTTGTTATTATGGGTATTTGTAGCTTTTACAGGTTTCAGCGCTTCAGCATTAAGAGCAACTACTATGTTTAGCATTTTGGAATTTTCAAAAATTATTAGACGAAGACAACACCCTATCAATGCGTTATGTTTAAGTGTGTTGATCTTGACGATGATACAGCCCGACTTGGTATTTGATGTGGGATTTCAATTGAGTGTATTAGCAGTACTGGCTATTTTAATTATAATTCCGATAGCCCTTGAACTATGGAGGCCTAAGTCATTTATTGTAAGAAGCCTATGGGGTATTATATTAGTAACGATGGCTGCTCAAATAGGTGTTTTTCCTCTAACAATCTATTATTTTCATCAGTTTCCATTATTATTCCTACTGGCTAATATACCCTTAATGATTTGTATTGGACCTTTATTAGGAGTCACATTTATATTAGTTGCACTTTCATTTTTACCTATTCCTAGTCTGCTTATTGATCTTTATGATACGTGTTTTATGTTTGTGATTCATTATGTAAGGTGGATTGCTAGTCATCAATATTTTATACTCAAAGATTTATATTTTACATCATTTTCTGTAGTAGGACTTTATATATGCTTTGGAATAAGTCTGTATATATACTTTAATAAGCAAAGATATCGATATGTTCTAAGTTCATTAGTTTTAGCATTGGTTATGCTGATAGCTTTTGTTGAGCTTAATTTTAAGAAAACACAACAAGGATTATACCTTTTAAGTGATTATCAAAATACCTTATTGGTAAACCTAGATACTACTGATAAGTTACAAGTATACAGTAGTGGGAAGCCAACACAGCAGCAGTTAGATTATTTAATCAAACCTATAAAGTCTCGCTTGGATTATACTGAAGTTAGTTGCTCTTCTATCGATTGGCAATACTCCTATAATGGAACATCAATAAGTTATTTTACCAAAGAGACTGCTGTTACTGATATGTGCAAAGGTAGTATTTGGATTATTGACGACTCTCCAAATTTAGATTTAGAAGAGATGATTCAAAAATATAGTCCTCAGAAAATAGTTTTCACGTATAAAAACTACAAAACACTAACTGATAAATGGAAGGTAATTGCAGCAAGACATTTAGTACCTGTCTTTGATGTGCGTACTCAAGGAGCTTACCAATTTTAGAAGTCGGTTTCTAAAAGTTGATATCGTTGTGTATAGGTTCAAATTTATTTTGCATTAGAAGGGGAAGAAGAAAGGATTTATATGCGACATCTTAATTTTCGATTGGTATAATAAGTCATTTAAAATTTTTTATTCAATAGCCTGTTTTATATTTTTGTATATATTTTTATTTGAAAGTACGTTTTGTTATGATGAAGAATATTTTTGAAGGGATTCAGTTTCTATTTGAAGAGGTCCTATTTCTGCCATATAAAGAACTTGCTGCACTAGAGTTAGAGAACTGGAGTGCTGCAAATATCTTCAACTGGTTATTTACTTTAATTGCTTCTGTAGCCTTTGTATACTGGATGAAGCAGTTACAAAAATTTAACGAAAATAAAGAGGAAAATAGAAGTGTAGTTTCGCACTCATTCCTAGCGGAGGATTTACAAAAGGACTAATCTCTAGGTTATCTCTATTTCCAAAAAGCTAAAAGCATCGATTTTAATCGATGCTTTTTTTATAAAGTTTCAATATCCTTTATTCGCATCTGTATACTCACATTACCATTCCATTCGTTTTCTTCAATAGCATAAACTGCTTTAACAGGCTGTTGTTCTTTAATGAGATTAACCTTAGAACCTAAATTAAAACCGATAGCTCCGAAGGCTTGCTCTCCATTACTAAAAGTACACTTAAGATGTGTTTGGTCAGCACCTACTTTTTTAGCATAACCTGTATCAGCAATATCCTTTGTCATAAAAATAGGCGATCTATTAGAAGGACCAAAAGGTGAAAATTGCTTTAGCACAGCATGAAATTTTGATGTAATTTGACTTAATTGTATTTCTCTATCAATCAGAATTTCAGCTTGCAGTAGTTTAGGGTCAATTTGCTTACGAACGACCAATTCAAACTTCTCTTTAAATTTGAGGTAATTTTCCTCCTTTAAAGTTAAACCTGCAGCATACTTATGTCCTCCAAATTGTTCAATAGTATCACTACAAGCTTCGAGGGCACCATATACATCAAAACCTGTTACAGAACGTACGGAAGCTGCTAGTTTATCTCCACTTTTTGTAAATACCACAGTAGGGCGGTAGTAGGTTTCAGTAAGTCGTGAGGCGACAATTCCGATTACCCCTTTATGCCAGTTTTCCTGATAAACTACCGTAGTATAACGATCTTCTTCATTAGCTTGTTGAATTTGATCTAAAGCTTCTTCTGTAATTTTTTTATCGGTAGCTTTTCGGTCAGTATTATAATTTTCGATCGATTTGGCAAAATTAGTAGCCATATCTTCGTCTGTCTCTGTTAATATCTCTACAGCATGTAGTCCGTGTTTCATACGTCCTGCAGCATTGATGCGTGGAGCAATTGTAAATACTACATCAGTTACTGTTAGATCTTTTTTCTTATTCGCTAAATTTATTAAAGCTTTTAACCCTATCCGAGGTTGCGTATTTATTCTTTTTAAACCATAATATGTAAGAATCCGATTTTCCCCATCTATGGGTACAATATCCGCAGCAATTGCTGTTGCAACTAAATCTAGGTAAGGAAATAATTCCTCGAAAGGAGCTGATTTAGATTGTTGAAGTCCCTGAATAAGTTTAAAACCAACACCACAGCCACATAATTCCTTATAAGGATAATTACAATCATTACGTTTTGGGTCAAGAACCGCTAATGCATCAGGAATTTCAGCTCCAGGAAGGTGATGATCACATATGATAAAATCTATAGATTGTTCCTTTGCATAATTAATTTTATCAATAGCTTTAATACCGCAGTCTAGTGCTATAATTAAGCTTATTCCGTTATCCGAGGCAAAGTCAATTCCCTTATAAGAAATTCCATAACCTTCATCATAACGATCGGGAATATAACTAACGATATCAGGGTAGATATTTTTCAAATATGAAGACATAAGTGCTACACTGGTAGTGCCGTCAACATCATAGTCTCCATAAACCATGATACGTTCACCTTTTTCTAAAGCTTGTTCAATACGCAATACCGCCTTGTCCATATCTTTCATCAGAAAGGGGTCGTGTAATTGTTCTATCTGAGGTCTAAAAAATGCTTTTGCTTCTTCAAAGTTGTGGATTCCACGCTGTACTAATAAATCTGCAATAGGTTTAGAAACATTGATTTCTTTTTGTAATCTAGTACTTATGGCCTGATCGGCTTGGGGTTTTAGCGTCCATCTTGTCATACTTTCAAAAGTAAGGAAGTTCTATTAATTAGTGCTAATATTGATAGCTTTATGATGTACTTGAATTAGAGAAAGTTCAATTCGGAATATATATTCACAAGAATAAACTCAAATTTATATCTATTTAATACCTAAATTCAGACCAAGAACGATTAACCTATATTAGTGATAATACCAATTGATAAACATAATAAGATCGATCCATAATGAATGAAGAAAAGCAGAAACATCCTCCAACACAAGAGGTCTTAAAATTAGAGAATATAATAACTAGAGACATTGTTGTACCTGTTTATCAAAGACCTTATAAATGGACTGAAAAAAATGTAATTCAACTTTTAGAGGATCTCTTTGAATATGTTATTGTTAAGCAGAAAGATTATAGAATAGGTAACATTATTTTACATACGGAGAAGAAGGGGGCAGGAGTTAATAATGAGGACAAAATCTATAATGTAGTAGATGGTCAACAGCGATTGGTAACTATTTCTCTACTATTAAAAAGATTAGTTAAAGACTTCAAAGGTTTGTTGTTAGGTCAAGAATTTAAGGATAATATCTCTAAGAATAATATTATTTATAATTATCAAGTTATTGACAAGTGGATAGATATAAAGTTCGGAAATGATAAAGAGAAGTTGCTGGATTTTGAAAAAAGGATATATGAAAAATGCCAGTTTGTACTTTTTACTGTTTTTAATCAAGATGAGGCATTTCAGCTTTTTGATTCTCAGAACTCGAGAGGGAAACCTTTAGAACCTTTTGATTTATTAAAAGCATTTCACTTACGGGAGATGGATTCAGATAGTGAAGAAGATAGAATAAAATGTGTAGAGCGTTGGGAAGCTTCGGTCGATAATGACACATTAAAACCTATTTTGAATGATCATCTTTTTAAGATCCGAAAATGGGCGAAGAATGAACAGCAATATGATTTTACTAAAGACCATATTAATGAATTTAAAGGGATTTCATTACAAGAAAAACAGCAATATCCTTATGAAAGTGCTATGCGAATATTAGATGGATTTGTTAAAAATACTGAGAATTGTAGGGTTTTACGAAATTTACAGGTAGCTCAGCAGTACCCTTTTCAAATTACAATGCCAATTATAAATGGCAAATTTTTCTTTGAATATGTTGATTTTTACATTAACGAAAGAAAACACCTGTTTGATTCAGAAAAATCTAAAGTTCCCGAGTTTATCAAGTTTTATAAGGAAACCTGTTGTGGATACTATGGTAGTAATCGAAGTGGTGATATTAAAGTGAGGAATTTGTATGAGAATATCTTGATAATGTTTGTTGATAAATTCGGTTATATTGAAG
>CAYYNF010000130.1:0-6771 GCA_964472695.1 uncultured Flavobacteriaceae bacterium | reverse complement strand
AGCTAATAGAACTGATATTGACCTTTTAGGTAAATCGGAGTCTATTGATAATCTTACTGAATGGGAAGAATATAGAATGGATTTAACAGCACTTCGTGATTATGACCGTATTGTTATAGCTATTGATGTGGATAATTATTCTTCTTTCTTAGGTTTTGATAATATACATTTGACATGTGAGTCAAATACTGATGGTGATACACTTCCAGATTATCTAGATACGGATTCGGATAATGATGGTTGTTTCGATACAGATGAGGCTTACGAAAGAAAAGGGATAGGAGCAAATACAAACGGAACTTATGGAGGTGTTGTTGCTGCTTATGATCCTAATAATCCAACGGCTAATAATGGTGTTGATATTTATGGACGTGTAAATGCTGCTGATTATGTTTACACTAATGATGCTTTAGTTAATTTAGTTACAGGTACACGTATTCATGAAAATATTTCTCCATTAGATGTAACAGTATGTAGTAATACTGAGGCTGTTTTTAGAAGTGAATATCAGTCTCAGGTTGTTGATAGTTATGATAATTTAGGTAATCCTAGCTATGTTAATGATGCTACGGTATTAGGCTATCAATGGGCGGTTAGTATCGATAATGGAAGTACCTTTACTGATATTAATATTACAGACAATGCTACAGCTATTACAGATACGTTGATTCTTTCAGAAAGTGATCCTTATCATGAAAGTAATAATCAATTCAGGTTAACCATAACGCATCCTGACTTGGTGTGTTATGAAGAGGTAATAGTTTCATTATTCCATACGTCAGGTGATGATACCGATAATGATGGTGTTGATGATCCTTGTGACTTAGATGCTGATAATGATGGTATTGTGGATGTCTATGAGTGTAACGCCATTCCAATGACATTTATCACAGATTACGCAGGTACTTTTGGGGTTTCGGGATCTTGGGATGCTACCTTGAATTTTACAAGAAATGGAAGTTTGATGAATAGAGGGACTACAGCTGACGGAGGGGTGTATTATCTTATGGATGGTACAGGTGGTTATCAAGCTGATTTAACGGTTCAGAATATTAAAGCAAGCCATAGTTACTTAGATAATACGGTCTACTTGAAAGGAACAGCACAGCAGAATATAGCTTCAGCCTTTAATGAATTTCAAGTTTCTTGGACAGGAAGTAATGAGCCTGCTATTCTGTATGATCCAAATAATCAATTAGATTTAGAAGATGGTACTTTATTGACTAATAATACTCAATTTACGAAACCAGGTAGACAAATCGGGAATCGAAATCTAGATTGGTCTATTCAGTTTCCTAAAGGTGTAGATAGCATACGTATTATTGCTAATGGAGGAGGAGGGCAAGAGGCTTTCGCCTTCTATATTGAAGAATGTAGTGATACAGACAATGATACTGTTATTGATATATTAGATACAGATTCAGATAATGATGGTTGTAGTGATGCTAATGAAGCTTATGGTAATGCTACTGCCGATGGAGGAGATGATGAAATTTATGGCACTGGGATACCAGCTATTGATGCATACGGACGTGTGACTAGTGCTGGTTATAACTATACTACTGACGCTTTGACTAACTTAGTTAGTGCCGCTTATATTAACCAGATTATTTCTCCTAAGAATCTACAGGTATGTAGTAATACTGAGGCTATTTTTAGAGGGGAGTATCAGTCTCAAATTGTCAGTAGTTACGATAATACAGGTAATCCTAGTTATGTTAATGATGCTACGGTATTAGGCTATCAATGGGCAGTAAGTACTGATAATGGACGTAGTTTTGATGATATTAGTCTTGCAGATAATCCTACAGCTACTTCATCTACTCTGGTTATACCTGTAGAGGATACGTTGCATAAAAATAGTAATCAGTTTAGATTAACGATAACACACCCTAATTTAATCTGTGTTGAAACATCAACAGAGGTTACTTTAACTATTAATACCACACCAAATGCTCCTATTATCACTGGTGATTTTGCATTCTGCTTAAATCAACCTGTTTCTGCGGTAATTACTGATAATGTTAATTTTGATCAGGGAGCTACATTAACTTGGTATGAGTATAATGCTTCTGGAACTAATTTAATACAGATTCCAGAGCCACCATTAACAACTACCAGTGTGCGTAATTCAGTGTATTTAGTACGTCAGACGAGCTCTGATAATTGTCCAAGTCCTACAGCTACTATTAATGTAGAAGTTTATGCAGCACCTACTATTACTGGGGGTAATGTTTGTGTAGGTAGTACAGTGACTATGCAAACAAATGGTGTATTAGGTTCGGGTACTTCTTTTAGTACTAGTGATACAACTATAGCTACAGTAGATGATCTAGGAGTGGTAACAGGTATTTCTGCGGGAACTGTTATTATCACTTATTTTGATGCGAATGGTTGTAAAGCTACAACCCCTGTACAGGTGTATGATGTGCCAAATGCTCCTATTATCACTGGCAATTTTGAATTCTGTTTAAATGAGCCTGTTTCTGGTGTAATTACTGATAATATCAATTCTGAAGCAGGAGCTACCTTAACTTGGTATGAGTATGATGATGTCTCTAGTGATTTTGCAGAGATTCCGCAGCCATTATTAACTACAAGTATCCAAGGGACTTTTACCTATTTTGTTAAGCAAACAAATAGTAACAATTGTGATGGATCTCTTTCTGAAATTCAGGTTGTAGTGAATGCATTACCAATGAAGCCTGTGGTTAATGTGCAGGATTATTGTTCTGGAGATTTCGAGTTAGGGGAATTCGTGGAGTTGACTGCTACGACATTTACAGATGATTATGAGGTGCGTTGGTATACTAATTTAAGAGATATAAATGGAGAACGTAACTATTTTCAAGGTAATATATATGAAACAGGTGATGAGTCTGTTGGGGAGTATACTTATTATGCTGTAACTTATGATAAGCTTACAGGTTGTCAGAATGCTCAGGATTACGTTCCTGTAGATTTTGAGATTTTTCAAAGTCCTGAATTTATTCTGAACGACGATGTAGTAGAGGAAGGGAGACTTTACCCTTTTGATGTAATTGATATAAATACGTACGAAATTACTGTGGTAGACTCTACTGCAAATTATGAGTATACGATTATTAATGATGATACATCACAGGTTGTCCCTGTTGTTGATAAACAATTCATAATTAGGGAAGAAGGAAATTACAGTATTATTGCTCAGAGTCCAGAAGATTGTAAAACAATTATTGAGGATTTATACATTAAGTATATTGATATTGCTATTCCGAACGTATTTGCACCAGGTAGCCCGTCAGAGAATGTTTCGGAGCAGTGGTATCCTGATAATTTGATCTCTGAAAATGGAGAACCTTTTAAAGCTTTTCAGGATATTAAAGTAATGATATTTGACCGTTACGGAAGACTTTTAAAGGAGTTTCAAGGTATTCAGGATATCTCAAAAGTTGGTGAAGGTTGGGATGGAACTTACAATGGTCAAGAAATGCCAACGGGTGACTATTGGTATCATATTGAGTTAAACGATGAAGAAGGGCGTATTCTTACAGGGCACTTTACTCTATACCGAAACAGAGATGCTTTTTAGAATTTGAATTCTGCATTGGCATGATAAATTGCATTAAGAGATCCAGTCTAGTTCTAGCTAAACTGGATCTTTTTTTTGATGTATTTGATATAATAATTAACTAGCATAATTTTCAATAGTGTTATAGACTGCTTATTGAATGTAGCTATACAAATAAGCACTTAGAGAATTTGATTTGTTACAATCAGAAAAACTAAGACTTTATTACTTTTAATCTCCTTATATACATCTGTTAATATTGTAAATAGTAATGTGTTGTATATCACAAAATAACATTCTGCTGAAAAATGAAAATGATTCATTTAAAGAAATGTAGATTTCATAAAATTAGCTATATAAGAGTGTTTTTTTTACTTACTTTAGGAGTGTTAACTATCAAAGAAACAGATGTAAAGACATAATGTTATGGGAAAATCACTTAATGAATATGAAATAAATAGAGCAAAGCAAATTCAATATGATTTTGCTTATCGTTATAATTTTAATCTTTGTGCTATGAACCATTTTATTCATGATATTATGAATATTGATAGCTTTTCGAGTAGCAAAGAATCATTCGAAGAATTATTGTCTAAGGAAGCCAATAATATTACAGAACAAGAATGGGTAGTATTACAGACAAAGAAAATAAATATGCTACTCGATTATGAATTGAAAAAGCATAATTACAATATTGATGAAGTACTCCAGCTCCTACATCAAGAAAATATTATAAACTTTGGAAGCGAGCTATTAGACTATGCTATGCAATCTTTACAAATAGGTAATTCATAATAATTTAATTGATATAAGCTTCTCGTAGAGGAGAAATTTTCAGGACTACTCGATTTATTCACTGAAAATTAAAACCCGGTAGCCTAATAATTAGTTTAGTGTGTAAGTTACTTTGGTGTCTTATTGTATTTTTGCGGGTGTATATACCATATTATACCAATTGAAATATTATTTGTTGTATGAATAAGTTGAATTATTTTTCCATTAGAAAGGAAAAAGAAACGACTTATAGATTGTATTGTTATGGAATGCGTAAATTTTATTATTTCATAATTAAATTATGAGAAGAGGAACTTTAGTAGTAGAGGATAAGAAAGGATCCATAGATCGTATTTTTAGTGATGTTGCATTAAAGATGGGGATGTTTATTGATATCTGCGTTAATAGTAACGAACAGCTAGAAGATGTGTGTTATGATTTTAGTAAGATGAGGTCATTACTACAATTATCGTTAGAGCTTGTTGAACAAGAAAAAATGCCTTCACCATCTGTTCAAGGTTTTATAGGTTTACCTGAAGTTCAACGTTCTATTGAAAGTGGATCAAAAGGAAGGTATGCAGTACATTTCTCTGCTAAAGATATTTTGTGCGTAGGAAAGGATTTATTAGATCTAAACAATAAAATAGAAGCTATATCTCCATCTAAAAAAACGATGTTCAATGGTGTGCTAGGGAGGACTTGTAGAAAGGTGTTAGACCTTTTCTCTAAGCCTTCACGAGATACATCACTTGATGAGGTTAAGGAAAAATACATAAAGTATCGTCATGGGTTAGATGTTTTGTTATTGAATTATAAAGTACTTTGTGATTTATATTTGAAAATTCTTCAGCATTCAGATAGAGAGCCTCACTTAAGAAGGTCAGCTAGTATTATTACCCCATTAGAAATGATTCAAAGCAATGACTTTAATATACGTGATATGAAAGCTTTTTTTAGAAAAAGTCGCATTAATCGTATTATTAAAAGGGCTAAAATGAGGATAGGACAATCAGCTAGTTTATTAGACAAAGATCAACAGAAAGAACAACAAAGTAAGGTGAGTTCTAAGGAAAAAGTAACTAGTAAACAAAAATTTGCGACTTCTAGGAGTTTGTTTGTAGGGTATACTTCTATTAGGGTATCTAGAGAAGAAGGGGAGAGGAGTAGAATTCCGCAGGATCCTTATGCAGCTAATGGGTTATCAGTAGAGTCATTTCAAGTTGCTAATTTTGATATTGACAATATGGTAGAATGTATGAATAACTCACAAAAACATGCAAGTAGATATACACAAAGAACTTCAAAGGAAAGAGGTGGTAGGAAGGGATCTAATCTTAAAAGTAGAAGAATTAATACCAATTAAATTATTAATATCGAAAATAATAATTCAATTGG
The DNA here is from genome assembly GCA_964472695.1 of uncultured Flavobacteriaceae bacterium. Lineage (GTDB taxonomy): Bacteria > Bacteroidota > Bacteroidia > Flavobacteriales > Flavobacteriaceae > Aquimarina. Next base: position 1,052 of record CAYYNF010000130.1, on the reverse strand, counting down.
TATATATTTTGTTTTAGTAGTCTTTACGCTGAAATAGATCATCACTAGGGGTTGCTGTAAATCTACCTTCTACTTGATCCCATTCGTAATCATCGCCCATCATTTCACGAATACGTTTATTAGATGTTGAGGCAGAAGCTGCTCTTTTACCTGTTTGTGATCGTCTTCCCCACCAGTTTAGTGTAACTTCTTTTGGAGCTGATGCAGACAAAGACCAGAAATAATGGTGTCTAGCATAAACATGTTTTGATGTTAGGTCTGCAGGATTCCTAACGTACCAAAAACGCATATTTTGAAAAGCGACTTTCTTTTCTAGGGCAATGTTTCGATCTCCTGTATTAAAGTCAATGAGCCCTGATGTTTTGTACCAAGTTACTGCTATATTGTGTTGGTCAATCATTTTTTGGATGAAATTTCGTGTGCGCTGACCTGTCCATTGATTAGATATGTAATTTTTAGGATTTCTTGACCAGTAAGGATCTAGTAGTTCTAATCGATCTACAATCAGGTTTTTACTAATATTACCAGATGATGCCAATTGATGTAGCTTATAAGCTGTTGCTGTTGCTAATTGAGAGCCAAGTGAGTGTCCTGCAAATCGAAGTTCTTTATTACTATGGTTTTTCATTATAGCTCTGATTTGATTTGCAGCAATACGATGTACACTTAAGTTGGGTGATTTTGAGGTTGAATAGCTACCATCTTTTAGTCTGTATCTCATATTCTTTTGGCCGTTCTTACTCCATATTTTAGCCTCAGCATTCTTTACTTCATCTTCATCCGCAAATTGATTCCAATAAAAAATAGCAACATTCCATCCGTTGTTCTTCCATTTTTTTATCGTGTTTACAGTTTTATTAGTATAAGTCTCTTTAAATAGGAAATCTTCTCTAGCATAATTTTTTTGGGAGGTTCCTTGTTGCCATCCATGAAAATAGATGAGTGTAGGTTTGTTTGGGTTATAATAATTACTACCTACATCAATTGTTTTGTTGTTTTTTTCATCAAATCCTTTTTTTGAATTGTTAGAACTATCGAACCAGTATATACCA
>CAYYNF010000129.1:0-6776 GCA_964472695.1 uncultured Flavobacteriaceae bacterium | reverse complement strand
AACAAGGACTATATAAATATAGTCCTTGTTTGTAAGCTTTACCTTAAGAGTTACTATGATATAACTTTTACATTTACAGCATTTAATCCCTTACGACCACGCTCTGTTTCGTACTGAACTTTATCACCCTCTCTGATGTCTTCAAGTAAACCAGTAGTGTGAACAAAAATATCTTCACCTGTTTCTGATGATTTGATAAATCCGAACCCTTTTGTGTCGTTAAAGAATTTTACTACACCTTCTTTCATTTTAATAAATTTTAATTTGTTAATGATAATATCGTTTAAGAAGAATACCTGTATTAATCAATGAAACTCATTGTTCTATAAGCACTAAAAAAAATAAAGTAATAATGATATAATAAAGGTAAAAACGAGTAAAACTCAAAAAAACTAAATACTAAAATAATACTCCAAAATTTAAAGAGGTGTTCTACTTGAACGGTGCTAATATAGTCTTAATTTTAATACTAGCATTATAATACCAATTGAAAATTAAGATATCGCATGTAAGTTGTTTCTTTTACACTAAAAGAAAAAAAACAATTCAACTTATTTATACGACAAATAATAATTCAATTGGTATCATTGAGTTAGTATATTAAAACTAAAGGCTACATTCGATTCATTAATAAACTTTTAGCCTCTACATAATGATTAAATACTATAAATTAAGAGCGTAAATTTTACATAACCATAAGCTTCCTACTAATATTCTGTGAATTTGTCGAAACTGTATAAATGTAATACCCTCTTGGCAAATCAGTTTTCAATAACATTTTAACATCAAATTTATGTGTACCCGAAGTCAATAGACGATTTACAATAGCTCCTAATTTCCTTCCATTAAGATCATAAACATTAATCACAATATGTTGTGTCATGTGATTATTTATTTTTATATAAGTAGCTAAAGTTTCATCATAGTAAACACTACTCGCAAATGCAGTAACTGGGGCTTTAAACGAACTATTAGAAAGTGTTTTTTCTTCGAATAATGGTAAACTTTCGTATTGTTTATCAAGGATTACTTCATCTACTAGCTGTTCGTCTACTCCCATCCATTCTTTTAGTACTGTTGCATACGCCTGTTTAAAATCAGTATGCCACTGTAAATCCCTACCATTGTACAATTTATCTTGCTCTAAACTACCATGCTCACCGATAAATCCATTCCCATCGAGACCTTCTCCAAAAAATAGCATAGGTGCTGCTACACCATGATCTGTTCCATAAGAGCCATTTTCCGCAACACGTCTTCCGAATTCAGAAGTTACCATAACTAACACCTTATCTGCCCAACCTGCTTGTTTTAAGTCTTCATAGAAGTTAGAAATAGCATCAGACATATATTTCATTAAATTATCATGAAGTGCCTCTTGAGTGGAATGTGTATCGAAACCACTAACCGTTAAGGTATACACCTTAGTACCTAGGTTTCCTTTTATCAATCGAGATACGATTCCAAAAGGTGTTGAAAACCCATCATGTAATCCTCCCTTAGCATAACCATTCCCACCAGTATAATCTGTAGAAGAATTATATGCCTCTGAAATTACATCAGCATAATTATAGGTAGAATTATACATTCCTCTCACAAACTTAAGGCGATCCCCGTACAAACAATCAGGGAGATCTTTCATTTCATAAGCCAACCCATCATTTACAATAGACTCTAATCGAGATAAACTAGCCACAGAAAAATTATAACGAGTTTCCTCTCCATCGAAGGTAGTATTCTTAAGTGTTCCTAACTGAATAGCCGTAGGTTTTTCTGGAGGATTGAAAACATATTCAGGGTGCTTATTCTCAAAATAGCGTCCCATCCACCCTGTTTCAATTGAGTTATCCTCCTTAGCTCCTGCCCAAACAGCAGTTCCCTTAAAATGAGACTGAGTAAGATCCTTATAACCTACACTATGTACAATTTTCATAGCACCATCATTCCATAAGCCTTGTAACGGACTCATTTGATTAGGCATTGCGTAATCATCACTAAGATTCCACATTTCTGATGGAGCATGTTTTAGTGTAGGTCTATAATTAGCATACAAATCATATTGATTTAAAGGTACAACTGTATTCAAACCATCATTTCCTCCGAAAAGACGCAACACCACAAGAATATTATCTGTTTCTGTACTATCTAAAGCTTGAGTTAATTTATTACCAGCCGCATAAGTTAAAGAAGAATTTGCTAATGCCATTGTACCTAAACCAGTAAATCCTAAAGCCTGAAGAAAAGAACGTCTATTCCATTTCTGATGTTCTTCTTCATTACACATTTGTATTTTTTGTTTCATAATTTTAAGTCTTATTTAAGTTGAAATTCAGGTAGTGTAAGCACATAATAGTTTATTAAATTATATACTTGTTCTCCCAGTTCTGGATAAGTTAAATCCCAAGTACCATCTTCGAAATAAACTGCTGGTACCCCTTCTTTAAACACTACAATAGCATCATCATATTCATAATCGAAATGCAACTCTCTTGTTAAGAAAAAGTTCACTATTGTTTTCACTACATTCTCTACCGGCTCATTAACATTAGAGAACATATCTGTCACCAATTTCTCGAAAGCACCTGTATTACTGTTATTCAAATTACGTAAGACTATTGCTGTCTGATCCCATCGTTTAGGTATTGTAATAGAATTAAGCCATACATCGCCACCAGGCCAACCTGCTACATTAGGTGGTATAATAATATTCATACCCGCTTGCGTACTTATGGTATTAGCCCAATTATTAAGAGCCAAAGTATCTAACATATCCAATTCATTCTGCATGATAATAGCTAGATCAATAGGGCTTTTTATCATAACACCTATAGAACTATCATCAAAAAAGTGTTCACTTTTTAAAAGCTGTCTTACGACTGGGGCTATTTCAAAATTATTCTGAATAAAAGTAGTTGCTAAAGCGTCTACAATATCCTGATTAACTTCTTCAGAAATAAAAAACCTATACATTTTAGTACAAATAAAATCTGCAATTAATGTAGCTTTCTGTTCAAAAAGAATATCTATGACGTCATCGTGTCCCCAATTTCCTGTTTGCCCAAAAATAGTTTTTTCACCAGCATCGAAGGTACTTTGCTGAAAAACAATAGGCCCCCAAAAACTAGAAGCTTTATTGTAACCTGTTAAGGCTTTTGCTGTCTCTTCTATATCTTTTTCGGTATAACCATTATCCACCCCTAAAGTAAATAACTCATATAATTCACGAGCATAATTTTCGTTAGGTGCTTCATTTGTATTTTCATAACCGTTCAGATACAATAACATGTATGGATCTGTACCTACAGCTCTTACAAAATCTTTAAAATTCCCCATGGTATGTGTTTGACGCATAAGGGTATTTTGGTATTGATAAGGAGGGTCACCTGCATCACTCACCACGAAATGATTTATCCAGAACATAAGCATCCTACCATACACGGGATGATTTCTAAAACTATCATAATAGGTATTTCTAGTAACTTCCCTAGAAGCTTTTATGGTTTGAATAGTACTACTCCCATACTCCCTAATGATACCTGAGTGATCTAGATACCCCCATCCTGGATCTGGATTAGGAATAACTTGCATAGCTTCATCTACCATCTGATCTATTAACTCTGATGGTGACATTTGCAAAGCTTGTTGAATTGTTGAATAATTAGCCCCATAAGCAGCCCTTCGATATAGATGCTTCACCCTAGCCTCATTCCAAGGCATAGAGCTAGAAGGTGTATAAGGATTAATTCCTAAAGTATTACATGTTGACATAAATGTAGATTTATTAAAATAATTTTCTTAAAAAAAACAGACAGAAAACTCTAATAGATTGATAAAAAATCAGCATAAATGCCCAAACAATTTAACAAACTATTACAACCTATCTTTTGAAAGAAATGATATTTTTTAATATATAATAAACATGTTTACAAGACAATCTAATTTCAATTAAAATCAACGAAACCAAGATAATATTCAGTAGAGTATAAAAACTAACATATAATAACATACTACTGATAAAGAAACATATGATCCGTAAAAACACTTTTCCTGAATGATTTCATAGAATTTGTGGATACCTCTTAATTCTTTTTCAGACATAATTACTAAAAAATAAACCACAGTTCAGGGCTATTTTTAATCTTCTCTCCTTATTCTAGAAAAAATTAGTTAGCACATTTACATAAAATTTGTATGGATAATTCGTATCAGCATGCATATGGTTTCCCCTTAACGGAAGTCCAAATTCAACTAAAGTAAAATCGTGCTAGAATGTTATAGTACCCCCTATCTAACATAATTAACTGAAAACTCAGCAATTATAAAGATATAATTACTCCATAAGGTAGTTTATATAGTATATTTGTATAAAGTTAAAGTTAGAGATAAATGAGTACAGGTCTTTTTATTGCCACCAGTGAGTCTTATAGCGGAAAATCTCTTGTGAGCTTAGGGCTGATGAGGGCATTTTTAGGAAAAACTCCAAAAGTTGGATATTTTAAACCTATTATTGAGGGAAAGGAAACACTAGACAAAGATATTAATACAATAAAAACACATTTTAATCTCGATATTCCTTATGAAGATTTCTATTGCTTTACACGTTCTGAAGTAATTAAAAAATATAATCAAGGAAATGAGGGTGATATATTTGACAGCATCATCAGACAATTCGAGAAACTGAGCAATATATATGATTTTGTAGTTGTTGAGGGTACTGATTTCACGGAAAATAACCAAATTATAGAATTTGATATCAACGTACTTATTTCAAAAAATTTAGGAACTCCTGTAATTATTGTTGCCAATGCTTCTGAAAAGGATCTACATAATATAACAGGAAATCTAAAACTTGCCTATGATAGTTTCCAACAAAACGATGTAAAGGTACTTTCAATAGTATCTAATAAAACTCCGAAGGAATTGGTTAACGATGTGACGGAAGAACTAGATAAAGCTTTTGGAAACAACACCCAAAAAACGGTAATCCCCATAGTAAACAAGCTCGTTAATCCTACTGTAAAAGAAGTCCTTATAGAACTTAATGGAAAAATCCTGTTTGGTGAGACTTTCATAAACAACCAAACTTCAAATTTTGGGGTAGGTGCCATGGAACTTCATAATTACCTAAACCATTTTCAAGACAATAGTTTGGTCATTACCCCTGGTGATAGAGCTGATATTATACTAGGTGCTATACAAGCTAATAATTCTGTAAACTATCCTAAAATTGCAGGAATTGTACTTACAGGAGGTATTATTCCTCAGCCAAGCATTTTAAAATTAATTGAAGGATTAAAATTATCTTTACCTATTATCTCTGTACCTCAAGGTACTTTTGAAGCGACAAACCGTATTGGAAATATACGCTCTAGTATTTATGCTGACAATACTAAAAAGATCAATGCCTCTATTTCTATATTCGAAAAGTGTGTAGATGTCGAAGAACTTACTGAAAGTTTACTGACTTTTGAAAATAAAATCATTACACCTAGAATGTTCCAATACAGCTTGATAAAACGTGCTAAAAAAGAACGCAAAAAAATTGTACTACCAGAAGGTAATGACGAACGTATTATTGAAGCTACTAGTAGACTAATAACCTCTGGAGTTGTAGACATTATCCTTATTGGAAATGAAGAAGAAATAAAAAGTAAGGCCAACAAATTGGGTGTTCAAATAGACACTCGTGTTGTTGAAATTGTAAACCCTCTTGAATCGCCTTATTTCGAAGACTATGCCAATACACTATACGAACTTCGCAAACACAAAAACGTGAACTTAGATATGGCACGAGACCTTATGGAAGATGTGTCATATTTTGGAACGATGATGATTTACAAAGGACATGCCGACGGTATGGTTTCAGGTGCTGTAAATACTACACAACACACCATAAGACCTGCTTTACAGTTCATAAAAACAAAGCCTGAAGCTTCCGTGGTATCATCCGTATTCTTTATGTGTTTGGAAGACCGTGTGTCTGTATTTGGAGACTGTGCTATTAACCCTGTTCCAAATGCTAAACAACTTGCTGAGATCGCTATTTCCTCGGCAGATACAGCTAGTAATTTTGGAATTGAACCTAAAGTCGCAATGTTGTCTTACTCTTCGGGAACTTCAGGCAAAGGAGCTGAAGTAGACAAGGTGCGTGAAGCGACTGAAATTGTAAAAGATAAACGCCCCGATATACTAGTAGAAGGACCTATTCAATACGATGCTGCTGTAGATTTAAGTGTAGGACAGAAGAAACTACCCGACTCGAAAGTAGCTGGACAAGCAAGTGTACTTATATTCCCTGATTTGAATACAGGAAACAATACTTATAAAGCAGTGCAACGAGAAACAGGTGCTTTGGCAATTGGTCCTATGCTACAAGGACTCAACAAACCTGTAAATGACCTTAGTAGAGGGTGTACTGTTGACGATATTTTTAACACCGTAATTATTACTGCTATACAAGCACAAAAATTTTAAAAAAGCTCACAAAAAACATGCAAATATTAGTAATCAACTCAGGAAGTTCTTCTATCAAATTCCAAATTTTTAAAATGCCTTCTGAAACAGTAGTATGTTCAGGGCTTGTAGAACGTATCGGATTAGAAGACGGAATCATCACGTATAAAGTTGATGGAAAAAAACATAAAACCACTACCAACATCCCAAACCATAAAGTAGGTTTGAAACTAGTTGCAGAACATCTTATGGATAGTGACATTGGTGTTATTGAAAGTACCGACGACATACATGCAGTGGGACACCGTGTAGTACATGGAGGT
>CAYYNF010000128.1:0-6802 GCA_964472695.1 uncultured Flavobacteriaceae bacterium | reverse complement strand
GGAATGTGATTGAAACGACACACTTTACTCCCCTATGTTTCAATTCCTAAACGGTATGATTAAAAGTATGTAATGTCTAATTCATTCATAATTAAATATTTATGTTTCAATTCCTAAACGGTATGATTAAAAGAATTGTAACCCAGTGTTCTACCCCTTCTTTTTTCGAGTTTCAATTCCTAAACGGTATGATTAAAAGTATATACAGGCATTAAGCAGATAGGGGTAAATCTGTACGGTTTCAATTCCTAAACGGTATGATTAAAAGTAATACGCAAGGATTTTTCGCAAAAGGATAAAAAAGGTTTCAATTCCTAAACGGTATGATTAAAAGTGTTTCATCTGTACTAGTTCCTCTAGTAATTGAATAGTTTCAATTCCTAAACGGTATGATTAAAAGTAGAATTACTTTCTCAAGAATTTATCAGACCAGCTCGTTTCAATTCCTAAACGGTATGATTAAAAGTCTAGTTTTGTACGCCATTGCAACGCAGTTTCAATGTTTCAATTCCTAAACGGTATGATTAAAAGACGTGACGAAAATACAAGTATTTCCCCAAAAAACAAGACTTCACAAAGGTGAAAACACCTGTTTTTAGCACTTTTTTTCGTCGATGTCCAATACTAAGATTTATAAGGGACTTCGACGACAGCTCGCAGCCCTTGATTTTACTGGGTTTTTGAAATATGTCAATGAACATTCGTCTGTTAGCACTAAGCAAAAGCATGGGGTCGACGACAATTGGTATTAAATAAAGGCTATTTTAGCTTTTATTTTGATAGTCTCCCTGTAATAAATATAGCTACTAGAGCAACTAAATCAACCGTACCTAATATGGAGGCAGCAACAGTAAAACCTGATTTGGCGAGATCCCAAGAGATTAATCCAAAAACAACTGCGATAATAAATCCCATCCATTGACCTGTTGAACTTTGGTTGAACGTTCTAGTAACACCAGTTTTTTCAATTTCAATTCTATGAGCCAATTGTTTTTCAACAGTAGACATCAATCGATCACCACCATTTGGAATTATTTCATTATAAACCTTTAGGCTTTCGCCATCTGGCAATGGTCCTGAATAACTTTTTTTGATCGACAAAGCCTTTATAATAGTTTGTTTCTTTTCTTCAGGTAATTCGTTTATGATTTCAGCAATTTCAGCAGATATTTCTATTTCTTTGTTTTGTAATTGGGTAGATTCATTATGTGTAGATGACTTATCGTTACTCATATTTAGTGAATTTAAAGTCTTTGTGCATAGCATTCTGAATGTCTTGTCCAATTATTTCCCAATCAGAATTTAACGCTTTGTAATCAGCTTCTTGACCTGAATCTGAAATGTTGAATTTATTTTGATTTCCAAAAACACTTAACACACTAGAAAAACCTGTCCAAAAATTTATCTTTTGAAGTAACGAGTCTGTTCTTTTTTCTGTGTCTTTTATTTTTATAAAATTTGATTCCATAGTATTCATATTTTACAAAGTTTCAATTCCTAAACGGTATGATTAGTACCAGAAAACAATAAGTATTAATATACGTGAAATTTTTTGTAAAATTAAATCTTTTTAATCTAAATTGCTATTCACAATTGCTAAAACAAAGTAATTGTCATTAATAATATAGGCGTCATCACATTTTTCAATTAGTATTACAATAATTTCAAAAAAGTTGAGACATTATAAGTGCTTTGTGTTCTGTTTCTTTCCATTCTTCTTCGGCATTGCTACTTGGGGTAATTCCTCCTCCTACAAAAATAGTAGCTTGGTTGTTTGGGTGAATTTCCATACAACGCAGATTTACATATAGATCCGTTTCTTGTTTATTGAACTCTCCTAAGAAGCCTGTATAATATTTACGATCATAACCTTCTATCTGTGAAATAAATTTAAAAGCTTTTTGTTTTGGTAGTCCACATACGGCAGATGTTGGATGTAGTATTTTTGCTAGTTTCTTTATATTGGTGTGGTTTTTTAGCTTTCCTGTGATAGTCGTTTTTAGGTGTAATAGATTCCCTGCTTTGTGAGTTTCTCTAGGGCTTATCTCAATTTCATTCGTGATTTCGCTTAAAGCATTAACCAATTCGTCAACTACTATTTGTTGTTCTTCTTTCTCTTTAGCATTCCAACTCACATTTAAAGTGCCCTCGTAATTTTGGGTACTGGCTAGTGCCATAGTACTAAATTGTTCCCGAGTTACTTTTAATAAGCTTTCGGGAGTAGCTCCTAGCCACATGCCTACTTTAGGATGATACCATAAATAACAAAAGGCATTAGGGTAATTATGAATAGATTTTTCAAATAAGTTAAACGGATCTATTTGTGCTGTATTTATCTTTTCTTCACGAGAGATAACAACTTTTTCTAATTCACCCGATTTTAGTTTTTCTATGGCCGAACTTACTTTATGGATGTGAACTTGTTTTGCTTCGGTATTATTTTTCTTGAATTTATCACTTTTCTGAGTAGGAGTGAGGGAGGTGATATTTGCTTCTATATAACTGCATTCTTGGTAAGGAAACCAAACTTCAGTATTCATACTACTGTCAAAAGGGCTAAAAACAAAACCTTCTTCCTTAAAGTTACTTTCGTGAATAGCATTATTTTGTTGTAAGATGATTCTCATGTGATTTTGATGTGGTTTCTTATAAATCACAAAGGGAAGTTCATCTTTTAGGTGTGCTTTTCCTTTTTCTAAAAGTGTTTGTTGAGTTGTAGTATTGATCATGTAGAAAAAACATTTCTTAAAGCCAATTCGTATTAGGCTTTAGTGTAATATGATATTTTTTAATGAGCGACAATAGTGTATAGAAGAAAAGATAATGTTTGGCTAGGTTATTTTTCTAGAGCAATAGAACTCATTTTAGCCAAGCTAATTAAGTTATCATTTTCGTCTTTAACTTTTACTTCCCATAGTTGAGTGGTTCTTCCTTTATGAATTGGTTTTGCAGTGGCAAACACATACCCACTTGCTACACTTTTGATGTGGTTTGCATTAAGTTCCAGTCCTCGGATAGTGTATTTAGATCGGTCTACAAATACATAGGCTGCTAAGCTGGCAACTGTCTCGGCAAGTGCTAAGGTAGCTCCTCCATGCAGTATGCCATCAGGTTGGTGTACTTTGGCGGTTACAGGCATTCTTGCAGTAATATAATCATCTCCAACATCTACGAATTCTATAGATAGAGTTTCCATTAGGGTGCCTTTGCATTCGGCATTACATTGAGCTAAAATGTAGTCTTTTTTTATTGCGTCCATAGTTATTTTATCTAGAGAAATAGAATAAATTATAATTTATAAAAATAATCAGTAGTTTTACTCTTAATATGTTGAATACTTGATTCTATTAGCTAAAATCGATAAGCATAATAGCTGTATTTTACTAACTACCTTTCAGAAAGATAATATTATTATTTCCAAAAGTAAGCATTAAGGCTCTTATTGCTGACATACATAAATTAAAGTTTTATAAAAAATGAAGAAAACCTGTACTTATACTACTACAAATAGTTATTCAACAATGAATATGTGTACTGACAAGACTAAGAATGTTTGGTTAGTATTCCATGGAATAGGTTATCTCAGTGAGTTTTTTATCAAGTATTTCCGTGATCTTAATCCCGAAGAGAATTATATTATATGCTTACAAGCTCCTTCCAAATATTACAAAGACACCAAAACTTATGATCAAGTGGGGGCTTGTTGGCTTACTAGGGAAAATACGGATATTGATATTGAAAATGTATTAAATTACGTAGACGCTGTAGTTAATCAGGAATTGCGAATGAATGCATCTCAGCAGTTAATAGTATTAGGCTATTCACAAGGGGTTAGTATTGCTAGTAGGTGGGTTGGTCGACGACAACGTGTCTGTAATAAATTGATACTGGTTTCGGGAGGAATTCCTACCGAGTTTGTTTCTGAAAACTTTGATCATTGTAAAGGTCTAAAAGTAATTCATACAGTGGGAGCGTGTGATCCGCTTTTTTCTAAAGCTGAGGTTAAAAATCAAGAAGATTATATTTTTAGTCTTTTTGGGGATCGGCTAACTATATGTAATCATGATAAAGGGCATAAAATAGATAAAATACTTTTTAGTAAGTACTTGGCTATTTAATTTACGTAAACGATATTTTACGTTACCTTTATTTAAATAGGTTCTAAATACTGGGGTTTGTGGGTTAAATAGTTTTTTTTATTGTGTAGTTTATGATTTTTGGTTGTTTATTTGCTTTATATTATAAATGTCTATATATCAGAAAAACACGTTAACATGGATATCACAAATAAACTACTTGTAATAGGGCATGTGTGGCCTCAGCCTAATGCATCTGCAGCAGGTGAACATTTAGTGCATTTACTCGACATATTTTTAGATTTACAGTACACTGTTCATTTTGTGTCAGCAGCTCAAAAACCAGATAATTATACCGATTTGGATACGTTACCTATTACAACTCATAGTGTAGCTTTAAACGATAATAATTTTGATGCTTTTATCAGGGAATTAGCTCCTAGTGTAGTTTTGTTTGATCGATTCATGGTTGAGGAGCAATTTAGTTGGCGTATAAAAAAATATCTTCCAGATACATTATTGATTTTAGATACTGAGGATATTCATTTTTTAAGAAAGCAACGAGAAGAATCTCTGAAAGGAAAGACAAGTACGGTATCTTTATCAGACATAGCAAAGCGAGAATTAGCTAGTATTTACAGGTGTGATATGAGTTTGATTATTTCTGAAGCTGAAATGGAGTTATTGACTCGTCAGTATGGAGTTTCTTCTAATTTATTATTCTACTTACCTCTCTTAAGTCAAAAGGTAAATATAAAAGATAAACCTACTTTTCAGGAACGAGAGAACATGATATTTGTGGGTAATTTTTTACATGCTCCTAATTGGGAGGCAGTACAAACCTTAAAAAAAGAAATTTGGCCACGTATCAGAAAAAAGAAACCTGAATTGTCAATTTATATTTATGGGGCATATGCAGGCCCTAAGCATTTACAGTTGAATAATGAGAAAGAAGGGTTCTTCGTAAAAGGATTTGTTGAGGATATTGATAGTGAGTTAGAAAAAGCTAAACTGTTACTAGCACCATTAAGTTTTGGAGCAGGTCAAAAAGGAAAGTTATTGAAGGCGATGCAATCAGGAACCCCTAGTGTAACGACTACTGTTGGTTGCGAAGCTATGCAGTTCGATAAACAATGGCCAGGGATGATAGCCGACGATTACGACGATTTTGCAGCGGCAGTTATCACACTTTATTCTAATCCGGGTATTTGGAATCAAAAGCAATTTGCTATAGAACCCTTGGTGAATTCACATTTTCAATATGATGCTTATCTAGAAAAGTTTGATAAAGCTTTGCGTCATTTAAAAGATAACTTTGAAGAGCTGCGTATGGCAAATATACTAGGACAGATATTATGGCACCATAGTATGCGTAGTACCGAGTTTATGAGTAGGTGGATAATGGAGAAAGAAAGTAAAAAAGTACAAATGGTTTAGTATTTACTGCAAGAACCATAAACAAAATTTTATACCATTAAAAGAATAAAGCGTAGCTACGAAGATAAGCTACGCTTTATTTTTGTTTTATAGTCAACGAATTCCTAATGTCAATAGGTGTTATTATTTGGTCAACACAATATGTTCTTCAAAAATATCAAGTGATTCAAAATTGAATAGTTTTTTGATAGTCTCTAAGGATTTGTAAGAGTAAAAGCACACATGTGTTGGATCATTTTTATACCACCATTTTATAAAATCTATCTCGGGGGTAAGTAGGTTGGTTTTTAAAATTAATTTACCATTAGGTTTAAGTAGTTGGTGTAATTTTTTAAACTCTTCATAAGGTTTGTAAAAATGCTCTATCACTTCACAACAGGTAATGTAGTGGTAGGTGTTTTCTTGAAGAATTTCAATGTTAGGAAAATAAAAAGGGTCGTAACCTTCGCATGTATACTCTTTCTCTAAAAGCATCTTTTGTACAATACGTGAGTTACCACAGCCATAGTCTAAGCCTTTGTCGGTGTTTCTAAAAGTGTCAAAGACACTATTTACTACAGGAGAAACAAATTTTCGATAGCCTTCATTAGTACTATCGTCACTATGTAAATCATAGCGTGTTTTTTCTTCTTTAGCATTAAGTAGCAAATGCTTATCAAGTACTACAGTTTCACAACTAGTACATACTTGATAAGCACTTTTTTTGGTGCTTACAAAATCTATAAGCACCCCTTTACATAGAGGGCAATTATTCAAAATTTATTCCTTTAATACGATTCCATTTTTCTGTCCATAGATCAACTTGTTGCTTTTGAACCTTCAGTTGTTGACGAGCAGTATCGGCAATAGGGTTGTCTTTGGTCTTAAAAAAAGATAAATTATTTTCTAATTGAATACAGTTTGCTTTACTTTCGTTTAGCTTATTTTTAATAGTGTTCTTTTTATCAATTAGTGCTTTAGTATTTTTAGAATTTACGATCTCTTCTAAATCTAATTTGAACTTTATCAGTTCACTTTCTCTTTTTTCGATATTGATTTTAGAAAAAGCTTTATCTAAAAAGTTTTTGAATGCCTCATTAATATGACGTTTGTCATATTGGACATTTCCGAAATCTTTCCATTTTTTAATAATCTCTTGAATATCTTCAACACTATTAATAGGCTGCGTGTTGATTTCTTCAAGAAAAGCTGACTTTTCTTTAAAAACAGCTTCTAGAGCTTCATTGGCAGCTGCTTTTGATTGGTGTAATCGATCAAAAAAGTGGTTACAGGCACTTCTGAATGTATTC
>CAYYNF010000127.1:0-6812 GCA_964472695.1 uncultured Flavobacteriaceae bacterium | reverse complement strand
CTGTCAAGATTTTGCCCAGTTTGCTATTGCGTGTATTCGTAGTTTAGGAATTCCTGCACGTTATGTTAGTGGGTATATAGAAACCTTACCTCCAGAAGGAGAGGAAAAATTAGTAGGGGTTGATGCTTCTCATGCTTGGTTTGCTGTCTATATCCCTTCTTTTGGTTGGGTGGAGTTTGATCCAACGAATAATCAAATACCTTTAAATCAGCACATTGTAGTGGGGTGGGGAAGGGATTATTATGATTTGCCTCCTATGAAGGGGATTGTCTATACCTCTGGGAAAAGTAAAATGAAAGTAGCTGTTGATATACAGCGTATAAGTTAAGCTTTTATGTGTTTTATTGTAGTAGGAGTAATAAATATTTAGTTAGTTTCTAGATGTAATTAGTGTTAGAAATAAGTGTATTTGTAGCAATATTTTATTTCTATAGAAATTATCCCTAGAACTTTTTCACTAGTGAGATATAGAGAGTCTTTATTTATAAATGTATTATTTCCTGAAAAATAGTTTTGATTAAAAAAGGATACTACTCATTAAGGAGTCCGTATTTTTTAGCTTTATTACTTAGATCTAAAATATTTTTCACGTTTAATTTTTTCATAAGATTAAAACGGTGTACTTCTGTGGTACGTTTGCTAATACCTAGTTCTTCAGAGATCTCTTTGTTACTTAGTCCCGCAACAGCTTTGTTTAAAATTTGACTCTCTCTTTTTGTTAAATTAAAGTTTTCATTATTGGGGCTATTCTCTTTTGATTTATGGTTGTCTTTTACAAGGTTTAGTCCTCCCTTCATTAGGTTGTTAACAAGTATCGAAGATACATCACCGCTAAAGTATTTACCGCCATTAAGTACGCTGTATATAGCTTTAAGAAATTCTTCTTTTCCTGCATCTTTTAATAAGTATCCGTGTGCTCCTGACTTAATAGACTCTAATATGTACTCCTCTGAGTCGTGCATAGATAACATTATAAATTTAGTGTTAAGGTGTTTTTTAGAAAGTTCGCTAACTACTTCAATACCTGTTTTTTTAGGCATACGTATATCACAAATCACTAGATCTGGGGTCATTTCATTTACTGCTCTTATAGCCTCTTCTCCGTTAGAAGCTTCACCTTGTACAATTAAACTTTCTTCGCTACTTAGCAATGATTTAATACCATCTCTAACTAAGGAATGATCGTCTACAAGTAATATACTGTATTTATCCATGCAATGATGTTAGGTTAAAATAAAATTGGTGTATAATAAAAAATGTTACGTACACTTCTTCTTAGGATAGTTTTAAAATAATGTATCTGTAGTTATTTTAATTCCTCAGTTACGCAAACCTCATAATTTTTATAATTACTTTTACAAAAATACTTAAAAAGAAGGGGGAAACAAAAAAATAAGTATTTCTTGTTTTTACTTAAGTATTTATACTTATATTTGAATTAAGTATATTTAATTTCGTAATTTGAAAATAATTAAATTTCATGAAAAAATCACAACTTATAACAGGAGGTCTTTTTGTTTTAGGCTTAATCAATGTAAAAGCACAGGAGTTATCCGTAGATGCAGTAATTAGACCTCGTTTTGAATACCGTCATGGTTTTCAAGATGTTGCTCCTGAAAATACAGAGGGTTCTGCTTTCGTGACACAAAGGTCGTCTTTATTAACTACTTATGTTGATGATAAATTTAAAGTATTCTTAGATTTACAATCAGTAAATACTTGGGGAGATCGAGCTCAGTTAGAATCAGTGGGTGATGATAGTTTTCGAGTAAATCAGGCTTGGACAGAGATAAAATTAGGAGGGAATTGGTTTACAAAGGTAGGACGTCAAGTTGTGGCGTATGATGATCAAAGAATTTTAGGAGGGTTAGGTTGGGCAGACCAACAGCGTACACATGATGCCTTATTAGTAAAGTATGCTAAACAAAGTCTTAAAGTTGATTTAGGGTTTTCATTCAATCAAAATGAACCAAATAATTTTGGTAATACCTTTGTGGCATCAGGTTTAGGAACTGATTTATTTCAGTATAAAGCCATGCAGTTCCTACATGTTAATAATACGTTTAATACCAGTTTTTCAGGAAGTTTTTTGTTTTTGAATAATCAATTTCAAAATGCAGATGTTGAATCTGGTTTCTATACTAAGTCTACTACTGGGGTATATGGTAAATATAAAGAAGGGAAATTTGGAGCTGACTTTAGTGCATATTACCAGTTTGGGGAAGATAATGAGTCTGATTTATCAGCGTACAATACAGCACTTAATTTAACCTATAAACCAGGAGAAACCCTATTTGGTTTAGGGGTTGAAATCCTAAGTGGGGATAATGATGCTAGTGATACAGAGCAAAATGCTTTCTTTCCATTATTTGGAACAAACCACAAGTTTAATGGTTTGCAAGACTTCTTTTACGTAGGACGTCATGCTAGGACTGCAGGTTTGTTAGACGTGAATGCTAAGGCTGTTTTTAAAGCTAGTCAGAAATCTAAATTGTTAACACAAGTACATTATTTTTCAACAGCATCTGATGTAGCATTCGATGGTTACTTGGGAACGGAAGTTGATTTAGTTTTTATTTATAAAATAAATGAATACGCTAATGTTAAAGTAGGATATTCGCAGTCATTCTTAGATGATACTTTTGCAGATGTTAGAGCAGAAGCTACTGCTGCTAATATTCAAAATTGGGGATGGGTCATGTTGACTGTAAAACCAAATTTATTTACGTATAAAAAAACTGTTGAATAGTAGAAAATCGTAAAAACAATAACATACTATACATTAATACTTTTTAATCTACTGAAAACCACTTCTTTACGGAGTGGTTTTCTGTTTTTTGTGATAGTTTTATTTTTTAGTACTTATTTTTTAATTAAGTATTTTGTTTTTTATTTTAAAAAATTAAGTATTAATACTTATATTTATTTTAAAACTAATTTAGAATGAAAAAACTAATAGTAGTAGGAAATGGAATGGTGGGGTATAAGTTTTGTGAAAAACTTGTAACGCATCCAAGTTACAAAGACTTTAAGTTAACTGTATTCGGGGAAGAGCCTAGAAGGGCTTATGATCGAGTACATTTAAGTGAGTTTTATGATGGAAAGACAGCAGAAGAACTTAGTATGTCTCCTTCTAATTGGTATACAGAGAATAACATTGACTTACATATTTCGGAAATGATTATCGAGATAGATCGTGAACACAAAACGGTTATTAGTGATAAAGGAATTAAATACGCCTATGATATATTAGTATTAGCGACAGGTTCATCTGCATTTGTTCCTCCAATAGAAGGTATCGACAAAGAAGGGGTATTTGTATATCGCACTATTGAGGATTTAGAAGCTACTGAATTATATGCAAAAAAACTCAAAGAAAAAGGTATTACTGAGGCAGCAGTTTTAGGAGGAGGATTATTAGGATTAGAAGCTGCAAATGCAGTTAAAAATTTAGGTCTGAATGCTCATATTATAGAATTTGCACCAAGGTTAATGCCAAGGCAATTAGATCAAGGAGCAAGTGATATATTACAAGCTAAAATAGAAAGTTTAGGGTTAAAAGCACACCTGTCAAAATCCACAAAATATATCAAAGGAGATGAAACTATCGAAGCACTTTGTTATGATGATAATACTACTTTAGATGTTGGGATGTTAGTAGTTTCAGCTGGAATTAGACCTAGGGATGAAATTGCTAGAGCCTGTGGTCTTAAGGTAGGAACACGAGGAGGAATTGTCGTGAATCAGAAAATGGAAACTTCAGATCCTAATATATATGCTATAGGGGAGTGTGCATTGCTTAACCAAATGATATATGGTCTTGTTGCTCCTGGGTATGATATGGCGAAGGTGGTTGTAGCACAAATTACTGGTAACGATGCTCAAATGCCTACAACTATAGATATGTCTACAGTCTTAAAGCTTATTGGTACTGATGTTGCAAGTTTCGGAGATGCTCTTAATGATAATAAGGAAGATATAGATGAAATAATTTATAACAACAAGAAATCAGGAATTTATAAAAAAATTAATGTATCAAGAGATGGAAAAAGATTACTAGGAGGGATGTTAGTGGGGGATTCTTCTGATTATAATTCATTATACCAAATATATATTAATGGCATGAAGGTTCCTGAAAATCCAGAGGATTTGATTTTAGGTAATCGAGGAAATCAAGCTGACTTGTTAGGTGATGTAATGGATTTACCTGATACCGCACAAATTTGCTCATGTGAAAGCGTTACTAAAGTTGCAATTTGTGAAACTATTCAAAATGGCGAGGCTAAGGATTTAGAAGAGGTAATTTCATGTACTAAGGCAGGTACAGGCTGTGGTGGTTGTAAGCCTATGGTAAAAGATCTAACGAACGCAACTTTGAAGTCTTTAGGTATTGAGGTTAAAGATCATATTTGCCCACACTTTGATTACAATAGGCAAGAGTTATACGATATTATTCAAGTAAAAGGTTATCGCTATTTTAATGAAGTACTCGATAATCATGGTAATGGGGGACACGGATGTGAATTATGCAAACCGGTAGTTGCCTCACTTATGGCTACTATTCATGCAGATACAGCTAATGTTGAGTACGCTATTCAAGATTCAAATGACCGTTTTTTGGCTAATATTCAGCGTAATGGTACTTATTCTGTTGTGCCAAGAGTTCCTGGTGGAGAGATCACTCCTGAAAAGTTAATTGCTTTAGGGCAAATTGCAAAAAAATATGATTTGTATACCAAAATAACTGGAGGAGTACGTATTGACTTATTTGGAGCCACACTTAATCAGCTACCCAAAATATGGAAAGAACTTATAAGTCATGGTTTTGAAAGTGGACACGCCTACGGAAAATCATTACGTACCGTAAAAACTTGTGTAGGTTCTACTTGGTGTCGTTATGGAATGGATGAAAGTGTATCTTTTGGTATAGAACTCGAAAACAGATATCGAGGTATTCGTGCACCACATAAGATAAAAGGAGGTGTATCGGGGTGTATTCGTGAGTGTGCAGAGGCAAGAGGAAAAGATTTTGGAATTATTGCTGTAGAAGGTGGATGGAATCTTTATGTAGGTGGTAATGGAGGTGCAACACCACGTCATGCAGAATTATTGGCAGAGCAAATTGATAATAAAACAGTAGTTAAATATCTTGATCGTTACCTTATGTGGTATATGCGTACCGCAAAACCATTACAAAGAACTGCTGCATGGCAGGAAAGATTAGAGGGAGGAATGGAATATTTAAAGCAGGTTATTATAGAAGATAGTTTAGGAATTTGTGATGATTTAGAGGAAGAGATGGCAACCTTAGTAAATAAATTTGAATGTGAGTGGACGCAAGCGGTCAATGATCCTGAAATGATGAAACGTTTTAATCATTTTGTCAATAGTGATGAAGAAGACGATAATATTGTATTTGTACCTATGAGAGATCAAAAAATGCCTCAGCCATGGAAATAAACGTAAATAGTAATAAAATGGTAGACTATAAATCTTTATATAAAAGTGTAGCTTTAAGTGAAGTGAAAGTTTGGTTTGAAGTAGCACCTATTAGTGCTTTTCCTATAGATGGGGGGGCTTGTGTGAAATATAGCAATTTGCAAATTGCGGTATTCAACTTTAAGCGATTAGGAAAGTGGTATGCTTGTCAAAATCTTTCTCCCGAAAAACAAGAAATGGTACTGAGTAGAGGAATGATAGGAGATTATAAAGGTATTCCGATGGTAGCTTGTCCTTTACATAAAAAAAAATTCTCCCTAGAGAACGGTACTAATTTTGATGGAGATCTAGATCCTATTGCTACCTACCCTGTAAAAGTAGAAAATAATAAAGTCTATATTGGGTTTTCTGAATGACTTGAATATAAGTGAGATAAAAAAGCCTTCCTAGTAATAAGGAAGGCTTTTCTATATTTTAGTTCTTTTTTTTAAGAAGAAGGACGTGAGTTAAACCACTTGATGTCTTTAGTGTTACGAGGGTTATCAAACCATCTACCATCACTTACACGCTCATATTCTTCTGGTCTTAAGTATATATTAATGATCTTATCTTCATTATTAATAGCATTTGGAGTTTTGATAATAATAAAGTTACCATCAGGAGACATTTGTACTTTTAACTTGTTAGCCGCACAAGCATTTATACCACTTGAGTAGATAATATGATTTGTAGTAGTATCATTAACATTTTTACAACTAGTGATTTTCTGAATCTTATATTGATTATTGTTGTTTCTTATACTATATGTACTACCGTCAGCAATAAGAGATACCTTGTATTCGTTGTCGTTAATGTTTGTGTTACTATAGTTAGTCCATTGTCCGAAGCAAACGATGCTCTGGAAAATAAAAAATAAAATTAGATTAAGTTTCATAAGTCTTGTTGTGTCATATTTGTGTGAGCAAAATTAGATATTATATGTTTTATAAAATCTAGTAAAACTTACTTTTTTACTAGATTTCGTAGTCGTCAAAATACGACTGTACTAAAACGTTTTCGCTATTGTTTTTTTACTTTTTTTGAAAGAAATATTTTTTTGTAAAAGCACTTCTTTGTAACAAAGAAATAAATCAGTTTAATTTTTGACCTTTTTTTAGGAGAGTTATTTTAAATTTAAATAAGAGAATTTTATAGTGATTTACAGTTTGTTAGTAAATCACTATAAAATTTGATTTTTTAGTCAAAAAAAAGTCTACTTTCCATTTATATACATGTTTTCTCTTTTTTATTTTATGTTTTTCATAAAAATATACTTTTGTTAGGTATTTATAGCTCTAATTCATGTGTTGTTGGATTACATAAATAGTGTTTTT
>CAYYNF010000126.1:0-6869 GCA_964472695.1 uncultured Flavobacteriaceae bacterium | reverse complement strand
CGGGGTTACCTAGTGCCAAGTGATGCAATGTGCTATTTCCTGTTATGAGTACTGAACTAACTAGTGAACATAGAGTGTCAAAACGACGAAGTTCGTGTCCTTCGAAACCACATTTAATCAATAAATTTCCTAGACTTTTTTTTATATTTGTACTGATAAATTTTTTATCGTTCATCGCTTAGGGAGTTTCGTTCTAATTACAAACTAAGCGATTTTTTTTGTCTTATATCCAAATATATTTGTACCCTTTTGAATTTTATAATGATTATTTCTATAGTTTTTGATTTACTAATTTCTTTTTTGTTAAAATCCTTTTGAAGGAAAAAGAAATGTTTTTTCTGAGTTTACTCAATAAAACAAAAAATATTCTTAAAGAATGCCTAGTAGTGTGATATTTGGTTGAGAATATTAATTATATTTTTGTAAATCAGTAAATTAACATAATTAAAGTATGGCTGTAACAGTTGATTTTAGGGATGAAGACATGGGGCTTCAAATGAATACTAGAGGAAATGAAACACGTTTACGTGGTTTCGAGCGTTTGTATAGTATGGGGGCTATACGCACTATCCAAGGAAGAACAGTATTGCCTGTCGATTTACAAGAGGGAGATTTACATTTACATATAGGAAGAAATAGAGAACTCTTAAATCAGCAATTGAGAGTAGGTGGGCAGTTAGATGTTTCTCCAGTAGGCGAAGTCTTAGGTACAGGAGATCGAGGGAATCCATTTTTTAATTTTTTAAATCGTTTGTTTTGTAATTCACCTAGCTCTTCTGATATTCTTTCAGATGACGAATCTTCTGATATAGAACAGAAAGTGTCAGAAGAAAAAGTTGATACACAAGATCCAAATCCAATATTGACAGGCAATTTATTAGAGGGGGTAGGTTTGTCAGCTTCTCAATTAGTGGGACAGCAAGATGAAGTTGATCTTTTAGGGAGAACTCAACATCAGTTATATACAGGAGTACTTTCTGAGATGCCCAATGTTCAAGGAAGTGGAGGAGATGTTCTTATGTTAGAGCGAGGTATTGTTAGGGAAAGAGCACAGGAAATATCAGGTTTTCTTACTCAGGGGCAACATAATTACACGTCTTTTGCTACTGCTACGGCAGCTTTAGGAACAGGTCAGTTAGATCGTCAGGCTGTGCAAACTCGTAGGGCTTTAGGGGTAGGAGTATATCATACAGAAGGAGGAGCTTCGGGAGTAGTTGAACAAGTTGATACGGGATTATTAGTCAGGTCGAGAAGGAATCAGGCTTTCATGCGTACTTTTCAAGATGGAACTTTTGATCAAGGTACTGATAGGTTGTTATCGGTACAGAAACACCGAAATTGGTTATTGCAGATCTCAGAAGTACCTGTGTATTTTGCTCGTTCATCTGATTTAACTCAATGTTACATAGGGACAGATCGTGATTATTTTTTAGCTCAAAATGTCGAAAAAGAAATTGAATTAGATCGCCTTTTGGAAGCACCATTAAATAGGCATATTAGAGGAGAGTGCTCTTGTTCGGTCTTATCAAGTCATATTTATGAGGCGTTTGAGTTGTTAGGAATTAAAAATAAAGCGTTTCAGGCTGAATATATAATGAGTATGACTTCTAAAATTCAAGATAATACGTTTATTCCTATTAAATCAATTCGATCAACACGAAATGAGAATTTGACCCCAGAGCAAAACAAGGAGAGACAACGTCGTATTGGGGATAGCTTATTGGCACATCAGCGTAATGAGTTTATGAGGGGACGTATAACTTTGTTTGAATACATGGAAGAAGTACAGGTAGGTCTGTATTTAAAAGGACTTTCGGGTACGAGTGAAGCTAGGCGATATTGGTTACGTGAGTATAACCAAATGACAAAGATTCTTGAAGAGCGTAAAGCAAAAGTTGACGAAGATTTATTATACATCATAAAAAATTATGTTCGAAAAAACTTAAATCCACATTCTGCAGCGTATCTGACTATGGTGTTGAATAGAAATTTTTATAGACATCAACAGACAAGAGTTTACGATTCATTTGCACCTCAGTCTGAAATAGCAATAGATTATGTGTCGCCGTTTACAAGGAGGATTGCGGATAAAGGTGTTCTAATAGATACGCATTGTCCTGATAAAATACCTGTGTGGGGTGATATAGAGTTCGAAAGACAGGGAGCAGGAGGAACAGGGTTTTATATGCTCATTTCCCCTAAAGGAACTGAGATTTATATAGGGGAAGATCAAAATTATTTTAAGCAACGTAACAAAGAAATGACTGATTTTCTGGATACACAGCTACACGAAAAGCTCCGTAGTAGATTGGATACAGCTATCACTTTAGATCCTATATCTATGATACAAGATCTTATGGATTTTCATCAGATTAAGAATGTTACTTTTGTAGAGAATTATAAAACTCATGCGTTAGATCTAGTAAATCAGTTTTTGGAAAGAAAAGTAGTATTAGATTTAGAAAATTTCTCAAGTAAAATACCAGAAATTATCGAAGGGAAAGTCCTTCTTAGTGATGTGCTTAAAGACCTAGGTTTTCAATTAAATAGTAAAGGGATTACTAATAATGACTATTGTGAACTCGTAATGAATACATTGAAAGAACAAGTTACAGAGCAACAGGTTTCGCAATATTTGACTGATTTTAGTCCAGCTATAGATAAGGTTATTACAGGTGAAATTACCAAGCAAGCTTTATTGGAGAATTTAGAAAGTCATATAAATAGTAAAGGTAGTAATATATCGCCATTAGTCGTTGAAATAGCTCAAGAACAACTATCAAAGAAAATAGATGAACGACAAGCTACTTTCTCGGCTTATGTTAATAAAGTATCTCCATTAAGGCACCTTATTGTTAATGCAATTGTAGGTAGTGTATCAAGTGAAAGTCTGCATAAATCTATAGATGAGGATCTAGATATTCTTTCACGGGATAAGGAGGTGCTTAAGGATGTATTATCAAAGTACATTAAGCAGAAGACTCCTATGATTAAGAAGTATCTTAAAAAATATCGCAATTTCATGGAAGGAGTATTACGAGGAGATATTTCAATGGAGTATGCATTAAGTATGGTTATTAGCTCAGAAGATCCTCAAAGAAATGCACTTCCTGTAGATTATTCCAATTCATCAAGGCAGAATGCTTCTTTGTCAGAATCAGATTTATCGTCGTTATCGAATGAAGATTTACGATTAGTACTACATGCCTTTGAGAAGAAGTATGATATTATGGCAAGACAAATTAAAAAGTATTTAGAACCTTTTTTACCTCAAATGAGAAGTGTAATTGGTTCTGCAGGTCAGTCATCAGATAGCTTTAAGCGAGAGCTATCAAATTTGTTCAAGTCTTTTCGAGATGAGTTTATAGAGAAGAACAACTTCTCTGATGAGTTGAATTCACTTATTGTACATACAATGGGGGGTATTCTTCGAAAGCAAATCAATAGACAAGAAGGTCATAGAGCAACAGGAATAGTAGAAAGGCAAATACATCAGAATTTACTTGTTTTAGAAGGTGCTATAAGTAAAGGGGTTAAAGAAGGTATTCGTAGATCTAATCGTAGGCCAGTAAAGGTATCTTAATACCAACTGAATTATTATTTGTGGTATCTATAATATCGAAAAATAAAAATCAGCAAGAATATATGTATTCTTGCTGATTTTATAGTGTTTGTTAACAATGAATTATAATGCTGATTGGTATTACAATTTCATAATCTTAAAAATAAATTTATTTCCACCATCGGGATTAGGTTCGATCCAAATATCACCTTGATGTAGGTCAACGATTTTCTGACATTGTGCTAAACCGATACCTGTTCCGCTAAATTCAGAAGTATTATGTAGTCGTGTAAAGATGTTAAATATTTTCTCGTGATGCTTTTTTTCAATAGGGATACCATTGTCTTTAACACAGAATAGCCAACTATTAGGTTTCTTCTCACAGGTAATATTTATTATAGGAGATTGTTCTTTGTAGCTAAACTTAATAGCGTTTGATATGAGGTTTTTAAAGAGAAGTTTTAGTTCAGAGTGATACGCATTAATCATAGGAAGTTCATTTACGATAAACTTAGCTTGTTTAGCTTCTATTTTATCACTCATTTCTTCTTTAATCTGAGTTATAAGTAGGTTGCAGTCTACTTTAGATAGGTTAGTAGGTTTTCCTAAGTTGCTGTATAGTAGTAAGTCATGGACTAGTTTAGTCATTCGTGTTGAAGCCTCAGAAATAAAGTCAAGACATTTTTTTGTTTCTTCTTGGAATTCATTTTTGTATTCTGTGTTCAACAAGCTGACAAAGCTATTTACTACTTTTAGTGGCTCCTGTAAATCATGAGAGGCTACATAAGCAAATTGTTCTAGTTCTTTATTCTTCGTTTCTAGTTTTAGTGTATATTTTTCTTTGAGTTCATTTCTCTTTTTCTCTGTGATATCGATATGACACCCTACCATGCGTATAGGATTCCAATTTTCATCCCATTCTACGGCTCTCCCTTTACAATATACCCAAACAATAGATCCATTTTTATGAAAAAAGCGACATTCTAGAATGTAAGGAATTTTTCCTCTAGAGCCGATATGTTTTTTGTAGGTTTCGTATACTTTATGTAGATCATCGGGGTGAACGATTTTCTGCCATGCCTCGGCACTATTTTCCATTTCGTGATCTTCATATCCAAACATACTTTTGAAAGTAGGGCTTAAATACGAGATGTTTTCAGCAACATTCCAGTCCCAATATCCTGCTAATGTGGTTTCTAGGATGTTATTGAATATTAAATTTCTGTTGTAAAGTTGTAGTTCGAGGTCTGCTACTTTTTGTTTGAGAACTTCTGTTTCTGTTAGAGTATCCATTAATCAAGTTATTTGTGTAATAATGTTAGGGCTATTTCTAGTTATACCAACTGAAAAATTATCATGTCGGGTATGAGTTTAATTATTTTCTTTTTTTAGCGTAAAAGAAAAAAATAATTAAACTTATACCAATTGAGTTATTATTTGTCGCATAAATAAGTTTAATTATTCCTTCTTACAGAAGGAATAAATTTTAAGGATAGCCTTTGGTTTAAATTGATCTTATACTAGAAGCCAAGAGAAACAGCTTATTGCAACATCATAATTTTCAACTGGTATTATTTACGAAACACATAAAAATCCAGTTATCTATTCGTAGAAATAGCTTTACTATAATATAAGGTTTTATTAACAGAAATAAAAGTTACTAGGTGGATAATTTTGAAAGTTTATTGAATGAAGATATTTTTAATATCAATCAGTTTTTCTACGCTTAGTGGTTTATTTTCAAATTTCTTAACTGATTCGTAAGTTAGAGATTTGATTTTATCTTTAGGATTTATAGAAGTTGTAAGCATTACAATAATGGTGTGTAAACTCATTACTTTCTTCATGTTTTCAAATTGTTCTATGAATTCCCATCCATTAATGGCAGGCATATTAATATCAAGAAGTATAATTTCAGGAAATGCCTTGGTGGTGTTATTAATTTCATTAATATGATCTAGAGCCTCTTGTGCAGAACTAAATGTTTCTTGTTTCTCAAATAAATTGGATTTCTTTACGATCAACTGATGTAAGTAATTTGTAGCAGGATCATCATCGATCATCATAATATATTCTAGTTTGGTGTCCAAAGTCTTAATGAATTAAAGTTTATCAAAAGCGGAATAGCAAAATAACTCCCTCAATAAACTTACATATTTATTAGTTTATTTTAAAGTGAATCTCTTCTTTTTTTAGCCAAGAAAGTAACTTCGGAGTAATTTCAACTTTAAGTTTACGACTAGGCATGGCTACTTTTATACGCTCTTTCATATCATATACAACTACATTTAGAGTGCATTTCCCTGTATTTTCTAAGAGGATATTATAGAGTTCGTTTATATAAGTTTCCTTTAGGTTTTGAACGTCTATAGTAAGTGTTAGTTTTTTACTAAAACTCTCCATAACGTCCTGTAGTTGCATAAAGTTATTGAATTGTATACGAGGCTCACCAGGTCGCCCTGTTTCTTTGTTTACCCATCCTGCCTTAATAAACATGCGTATATGTACAAAAAGATTTTGTACTAAGTATGGACTGAATTTCAGGTATTCATCCCCAAATATCCTAAAGTTATAGGCTGTTTCATAGTCTTCTACTGTAAACATAGCCCAACCTTTACCATTTTTAGAAATGCGGTGTTCAACACTAGTTATAATTCCTCCTACACTCACTTCACGATTTACAAGTTTAGATAGGTCTTCTAGGTCTTTTAGTTTACAGTTGCAAAAGTATTGTAAGCTCTCTTTGTGGTCATCTAGTGGATGTCCTGAAATGTAAATACCTACTACTTCTTTTTCTTTAGCGAGTTTTTCTAAAGTTCCCCAAGTTTCACACTGTGGAATTTCAGGTTCAGCTATCTGTATTTCGCTACTTTCACCAAATAAGCTTATTTGAGCAGAGTTTTTACTTTCTTGGTATTTACTTCCATAACGAATCGCTTTTTCAAAAAACATAAGGTTTGAGCCTTCTTGTATGTTGAAGAATTGGGCACGGTGAATATTACTTCCTAAAGAGTCAAACCCTCCTGCTAGTGCCAAACTTTCAAAGGCTTTTTTATTAGCTGCCCTAAGGTCAATACGCTTGGCGAGATCAAATAAAGAAGCGTAAGCCCCTTCTTTTTCACGATTCTCAACAATAGTTTCTACAGCTCCACTACCTACTCCTTTAATGGCTCCCATACCAAAACGAACAGCACCTTCGTCATTTACTGAGAATTTATAATAAGATTCATTTACATCTGGTCCAAGTACCTTTAACCCCATACGCTTACATTCTTCCATGAAGAAAGTAACTTGCTTGATGTCGTTC
>CAYYNF010000125.1:0-6879 GCA_964472695.1 uncultured Flavobacteriaceae bacterium | reverse complement strand
AAATAAGCCCAGAAGTTGCTAGAGGTCTATGCGAAAGGCAACTAACAAAATGTGAAGAAACAAATAAAAATGCTGACTTTGGTATTGCTGACATTAAAACTTTAGATATAGATGATTTACAGAGTGATTTATTAGAGTCTATGATAAATGATCAAGGAATAGATGAAATAGCAAGTGTTTTATCTTCGGGTCCGACTATTTCACCATCTTCGGAAAATACACCAAGAGAAATTCACGAACAAGGAGCGTCTTTATCTGCCGTACAACGAGCATTGCAGAAAGATAAAGGGAATAAAAGACGCCAGCAGAAGAGAGCAACCCCATCCCATAGTTAATTACCTTCGTAAGAATTATAAACCAAAAAACCAACCATAGTAATCCCTCTACTATGGTTGATTTTTTATATTCCTTTGTAGGTAAGATGAACCACAACATTAATACCAATTAAAAATTATTATTTATCACATAAGTAATAATTCAGTTCGTATTACAACTATTCACCTCCTATAAAATCAAGAACGACTTTTGTTGCACCCACCTGTGTTTGTACAAAACTCTCAGACGCCTTTGCTTGTTTCTCTCTATATTCTGTATCGACAACCAACTTAGTGAACGCTAGATTAAACTCTTCTGCTCCTCGCACAGTTTTAAGTCCGCCATAAGATTCTAAAGCCTTTGCCTCTGGAAACTTTTCATGATTAGGTCCCACCAATATAGGCACCCCAAAAGTAGCTGGCTCCAAAATATTATGTAAACCTGTAGTTCCCATAGCCCCACCTACATAAGCAATATTAGCATAACTATAAATACGTGTTAAGTAACCAATAGCATCCACAATTAAGACGCGATCCGTATTAACCACACCTTTAGAAAAAACAGAAGTCTCTACCTTTAACTTAGTCTTAAGTTGAGCTATTTTTTCAGCTTTAATTTCGTGTGGGGCAATAATAAAACAAACATTTTCTGGTTCATTATTAATAGTATCAATAAAGGCATCTTCACAATCAGGCCATGAACTACCGAACACTGCACACAATCGATTCCCTATAAAGTCTTCTATAAAATCGAGTTTATTATCCATACTCAATTGTGCATATACTCTATCAAATCTAGTATCACCACTAAGGCTAGCATTTTTAAAACCATTAGCTGTTATAACCTCTAATGAATCTTGATTTTGTACGAAAAAATGAGTTACTTTTTCTAAAGTTTTCTTAAAAAAACCACCATACCACTGGAAATAAACTTGATCTTGTCGGAAAGTAGAAGATACCATATATAAAGGTATTTGATACTGCCGTAACTGTGAAAAATAATTTTCCCAAAATTCATACTTAACAAAAAATGCTTTAGCAGGCTTTACAATACCCACAAAGTCCTTTGCATTTTTAGGAGTGTCAATAGGTAAATAACAAGCTACATCAATTAATTTATGCTTTTTCTTTTGCTCATACCCCGAAGGAGAAAAAAAACTTACTAGAATTTTAACCCCTTTATTCCTAATAGACTCAATTAAAGGTACTGCCTGTTCATATTCTCCCAACGAAGCACAATGAAACCAATACCAAGTATCGGAATGAAAATCAACTCCCTTTAGTTGATCTCTCCAATTCTCTCTCCCCTGTACAAAAAGCTCCATTTTAGGAGATGTAAGCTTTAAAATAGGAAATGAAAGCTGAAATGCACTTTGTGAAATATTATATAAAAAGTTCATAAACTATATTTTAATATTCACAAAAATACTATTTAGTTACATAAAATAGATTGAAGATCGAGGGGTTATTTTGTACTTTTGGGCTAATCTATGTAATTCTATGAAAAAAATTCAAATGGTTGACCTTATAGGTCAGTACGAAAATATAAAAGAAGAAGTCAACTACTCCTTCGAAAAAGTCTTTAATGAAGCTAGTTTTATCAATGGTCCCATTGTTAAGGAATTTCAAAAAAACCTTGAAGAATATCTTGGAGTAAAACACATTATCCCATGTGCCAATGGTACCGATGCTTTACAAATTGCTATGATGGGGTTAAACCTACAGCCTGGTGATGAAGTCATTACTGCTGATTTCACTTTTGCTGCAACTGTAGAAGTTATTGCTCTATTAAAATTAACTCCTATACTTGTTGACGTAGAACCTGACAGTTTCAATATCTGCCCTAAAGCTATAGAAAAAGCTATTACCCCAAAAACAAAAGCAATTGTACCTGTACATCTTTTTGGACAAGCAGCCAATATGGAAGCTATTCTAGCTATAGCGGAAAAACACAATTTATATGTAATTGAGGATAATGCACAAGGTATAGGTGCTTCTTACACTTTTAAAAATGGTAAAAGTCAAAAAACAGGTACACTAGGTGACGTTGCCTCAACTTCATTTTTTCCTTCTAAAAATTTAGGATGCTATGGGGATGGCGGAGCTATTTTCACAAACAATGATGACTTAGCACATAAGATCCGAGGTATTGTAAATCATGGTATGTACAAACGCTACCATCATGATGTAGTAGGTGTAAACTCCCGTTTAGACTCTCTACAGGCAGCTGTATTAAACGCCAAACTACCAAAACTAGATAGTTACAACAATGCCCGTAGAAATGCGGCTAGAAAATATACAAAGGCCTTAAAAAATATAGAAAAGGTAACCACACCTACTATAAAAAACACAACATGTGAAGCAATATGTGAGACCTGCACATGTCATGTATTTCATCAATATACCCTGAAACTAGACAAAAGTATTGATCGAGATGCCTTGGTAAAACACCTTAACTCTAATAACATACCGTGTGGAGTATACTACCCTATTCCTTTACACCTACAAAAAGCATATACAAGCGATCAATATGACGAAGCTGACTTTAAGGTAACTAATGAACTATGTCAGCAAGTAATTTCGTTACCAATGCACACTGAACTCGATGATGAACAAATTGAATTTATCACCAAAAAAGTGATCGAATTTATAGAAAGATAAACACAATATAACCATGATATTCATAAAGTTTCGGTAATACTAATTGAATTACAAGAGGTATCACCTGAAATTTTAGAGCAAGGTCACAAAAAAAGAGTTCCATAATTTATGGAACTCTTTTTTGTATAATTTTATGAAATATAGGGCTATTTAAGCTTTTTCTTTACAGCAACTTCTTCGAAACATTCAATAATATCATTCTCTTTAATATCATTGTAGTTTTTAATTTGCATACCACAGTCATAACCTTTCGCTACCTCCTTAACATCATCTTTGAAACGTTTCAGTGCTGCTAATTCACCTGTGTAAATAACAACTCCTTCACGGATTAATCTGATTTTATTATTTCTAAACACTTTTCCTGTAAGTACCATACAACCTGCAATAGTACCCACTTTAGAAATTTTGAAAGTCTGACGGATTTCAGCTGTACCTGTAATCTCCTCTCTCATTTCAGGAGAAAGCATTCCTTCCATAGCATCTTTTAGATCGTTGATCGCATCATAGATAATTGAATAAGTTCTGATATCGATCTCTTCTTTATCAGCTACCTGTCTTGAATTACCTGTAGGTCTTACATTAAATCCAATAATAATGGCATCAGAAGCAGAAGCTAACAACACATCACTTTCAGTAATTGCACCTACAGCCTTATGAATTATATTTACATGAATTTCTTCTGTCGATAATTTCTGGAAAGAATCTGTCAATGCTTCTACAGATCCATCTACATCCCCTTTCAGAATAATATTTAATTCTTTAAAGTCTCCTAAAGCAATACGACGACCGATCTCATCTAAAGTTATATGGCGCTGTGTTCTTACAGACTGTTCTCTATGTAACTGAGCTCTTTTTGAAGCTATATCTTTTGCTTCACGCTCATCCGTCATCACATTAAACTTATCTCCTGCCTGTGGTGCACCATCTAACCCTAATACAGAAACAGGAGTAGAAGGACCTGCTTCATTAATACGGTTACCTCTTTCGTCTTGCATAGCTTTCACCTTACCACTATTCTTTCCTGCTAGCAAGTAATCACCTACTTTTAGAGTACCTGACTGAACTAATACCGTAGAGACATATCCCCTTCCCTTATCAAGGAAAGCTTCTACTACCGTACCATTAGCAACCCTATCAGGATTCGCTTTAAGTTCCAGTAATTCTGCTTCTAATAAAACCTTCTCTAACAACTCTTTAACTCCCTGACCTGTTTTTGCAGAAATATCGTGAGATTGAATTGCTCCCCCCCACTCTTCAACAAGCAAGTTCATTGCTGCTAATTTTGTTTTTATATTATCTGGATTTGCTGTTGGCTTATCCACTTTGTTAATTGCAAATATAATTGGCACTCCTGCCGCTTGTGCGTGACTAATAGCCTCTTTAGTTTGTGGCATAATATCATCATCCGCAGCAATCACAATAATAGCGATATCAGTAACCTGTGCTCCACGTGCACGCATTGCTGTAAAAGCTTCGTGACCAGGAGTATCTAAGAACGCTATTTTTTGACCACTATCTAAAGTAACTCCATACGCCCCAATATGCTGTGTAATTCCACCACTCTCACCTGCAATTACATTTTCTTTACGAATATAATCTAACAATGATGTTTTACCGTGATCTACGTGCCCCATTACAGTAACAATAGGTGCTCTTTCAACTAAATCTTCAGGAACATCTACAATCTCTTCGATAGATTCTTCTATATCAGCTGTTACAAAATCAACTGTATAACCAAACTCTTCAGCAACAATTGTTAATGTTTCAGCATCTAAACGCTGATTCATCGTCACCATCATCCCTAATGACATACAAGCCGAAATAACTTGAGTAACAGAAACATTCATCATAGTAGCCACTTCACTAGCCGTAACAAATTCTGTAACCTTGATTACTTTACTCTCTGCTTCCTGTGCCGCTAAATCATCTTGAGACTTTTGACGGTGTTGATCCCTCTTATCTCTACGATATTTTGCTGCTTTTCCTTTAGAGCTTTTTCCTTGTAACTTTTCTAAAGTTTCACGTACCTGTCTTTGTACTTCTTCTTCTGTTGGTTCTTCTTTTTGTACAGGAGCCTGACGTTTTTTATTATTACGTTTATTTCCTCCCTTATTATAACCTCCTCTAGAAGTTCCATTATTATTAGCTCCAGGGTTAGGATTTTTATTTATCCTTTTACGCTTACGCTTGTTATCGTTATTGTTATTTTTAGACTTGTCATCCTTCTTTTTTGCAGGTTTTTTAAACTGCGAAAGATCAATTTTTTGTCCTGTAATCTTAGGACCATCTAATTTTTTATACTTTGTCTCTACCTTCTCTGTTGGATGATCACCTACTTCAGCATGCTTCCTAGTTACAGTTTCAGGCTGAGGTTTACTCTGAGGAGATGATTTTTTAACATCCTTAACAGTTGAAGAAGAAACCTCTTTCTGTGTCTTTTTTAAGGACTTAGTATCCTTACCTACATTTTTAGACAACTCGCTTATATCAGCCTTACCTGTTATTTTCAACGACTTACGAACAGGTCTATTAGAAATAACCTGAGAAGTAGTCTCTGTTTGTTGTTCTTGTGGTTTTGATGAAGTAGTTTCTTTTTTAGGCTGAGAAGACGATGGTTTTGTAGAACTCTTTTTTAAGTTATCGAGATCTATTTTCCCTACTTTTTTAGGTCCATTTAAACTAACTCTAGCTTTTACAACACTCGATTTATCTATTTTCTTCTTTTCTTCTTTCTCCTGTTGCTGTTGCTCTACTCGAATGGCCTGTTGTTCCTTTCTTTGCTTCTCACCTTTCTTTCGAGAAGCGACTTTTTTACTTTTGTCTCCTTGAAATTCATTCATCAAAAGATGATAAACTTCTTGGCTAACTTTTGTATTTGGCTTTGCTTCTATCTCGTAGCCCTTACCACTCAAAAATTGCACAGCTCGTTCAAGAGAAATGTTGAATTCTCGTAAAACTTTATTTAATCTTATGTTGTTTACTTCAGCCATATATGCCTTAAAATATTCTAATCTTTTACTCTACCTTTAATTACCATTAAGTAAAGGTTAGTCCTCAAATTCGGACTTCAATATACGTACTACCTCTAAAATAGTCTCTTCCTCTAGATCGGTTCTTTTAACCAAATCTTTAACATCTTGTTCTAAAATACTCTTAGCAGTATCCAAACCTATTTTAGAGAACTCTTCTATTATCCAAGAATCTATTTCATCTGAAAATTCAGTAAGCTCTACATCTTCCTCAACACCTTCTCTAAAAACATCTATTTCATAACCTGTTAACATTCCTGCTAAACGAATATTATGTCCACCTCTACCAATAGCTCTAGAAACTTCCTCTGGTTTCAAGATAACTTCCGCACGTTTATTTTCTTCATCAATTTTCACAGAAGTAACTTTAGCAGGACTTAATGCTCTAGTAATGTAAAGTTGTAGGTTAGAGGTATAATTGATCACATCAATATTTTCATTTCCTAACTCACGAACGATACCATGAATTCGAGAACCTTTCACCCCTACACAAGCTCCCACTGGGTCAATACGATCA
Source organism: uncultured Flavobacteriaceae bacterium (assembly GCA_964472695.1). GTDB lineage: Bacteria > Bacteroidota > Bacteroidia > Flavobacteriales > Flavobacteriaceae > Aquimarina. Next base: position 358 of record CAYYNF010000125.1, on the reverse strand, counting down.
TCATAAGAATCTACAGCTATTTTTGCTTTCTCCCCTGGTGCTCTTACAGCTCCTTTAATATTAATGAGTCCATCAAAAACCTCCGGAATTTCATGTTCAAATAATTTCTCTAAAAAGGCTGGTGCTATTCTCGACATTATAATTGTAGGTTTACTTCCTTTCAGTTCAACCCTCTCAATTACCCCACGTACATTTTCACCTTTCCTAAAAAAATCGGTTGGTATTTGGCGGTCTTTCGGAAGTACCACCTCATTACCATTATCATCCAATAAAATGATTGCTCTATGACGAATGTGATGCACTTCCGCAGTATACATTTCGCCTATTAGATCCTTGAATTGCTTATATATATTCGTAT
>CAYYNF010000124.1:4682-6900 GCA_964472695.1 uncultured Flavobacteriaceae bacterium | reverse complement strand
GATAATGCGTTTCGGTTCCTTTAGTAATTAAATCATCAATTAATACACCTATATACGCTTCACTACGTGTCAATATAAACGGATCTTGCTCCTTTACTTTTAATGCTGCATTAACTCCTGCCATGAGCCCCTGAGAAGCTGCTTCTTCATAACCAGTAGTTCCATTAATCTGTCCAGCAAAATATAATCCATCTACTAATTTAGTCTCTAGTGTATGCTTAAGCTGAGTAGGAGGGAAGTAGTCATACTCAATGGCATAACCTGGACGAAAAAACTTGACATTTTCAAAACCTGCTACTGAACGTAAAGCTTTAAACTGTACATCTTCTGGTAAGGATGTTGAAAAGCCATTCACATATACCTCGCAAGTATTCCAACCTTCAGGCTCTACAAAAATCTGATGACGATCTTTATCTGCAAATCTATTGATCTTATCTTCGATAGAAGGACAATAGCGTGGCCCCAAACTTTTGATAGCTCCATTAAACATTGGTGAACGATCAAAACCTGTACGCAGCAAATCATGTACTTCTGTTGAGGTATAGGTCATGTGACAAGAACGTTGGTTTGTCAAAGGCTTAGTCACCGAAGAATAACTAAATTTTTCAGGGTTAGCATCTCCTGGTTGTTCGATCATTTTCGAATAATCTAAAGAACGCCCATCTACACGAGGTGGAGTTCCCGTCTTCATACGTCCAGCTTCAAAACCTAAGTCAATTAATTGCTCTGTAATACCTGTAGCTGCCTTTTCTCCCGCACGTCCACCACCAAATTGTTTCTCTCCAATATGGATTAATCCATTTAAGAAAGTACCATTGGTAAGTACTACTGATTTCGCTCTTACCTCAATACCTAAACTTGTAGTAACTCCACAAACTTTGCCATTTTCTACAATTAGGCCTTTTACCATCTCTTGGTAAAAATCGAGGTTTGGGGTAGCCTCTAACCTTAATCGCCATTCTTCAGCGAAACGCATACGATCTGACTGTACACGTGGACTCCACATCGCAGGTCCTTTTGACTTATTAAGCATTTTAAACTGTATAGCCGAAACATCACTAATAATTCCACTATAACCACCAAGGGCATCGATCTCACGAACAATTTGCCCTTTAGCAATCCCCCCCATAGCAGGATTACAACTCATTTGTGCTATATTTTGCAAATTCATAGTGATGAGCAAAGTGCTACACCCCATATTTGCAGCAGCAGCAGCAGCTTCACTACCAGCGTGACCCGCACCTACTACAATTACATCATATTCTTGTCCAAACATCTTTACCTTAATATATACATGTTACGACTTCTTATTCTGTTCCACGTGGAACAAAGCCATTTTTTCATCTTCTAACTTACGCATCTTTGTAGCTTCTTCTTCAGTTTTATCTTTATAACCACAAGTATGCAATACTCCATGCACAAGTACACGTCGTAGCTCTTCTTCAAAAGAAACCTCATAATCTAGAGCATTGGCTCTAACACGATCTATCGAAATACATACATCAGCACCTAGGATATTTCCTTCAGTATTATCAAAAGTGATAATGTCAGTATAATAATCGTGCTGCAAGTATTTCTTATTGATCTCTAATAAATAGTCATCAGTACAAAAAAGGTATGAAAAAATTCCTTCTTCTTTCTGTTCAGACACAATTACTTTAGATAACCATTCTGAATGTAATGCTTCGTTAAACTCGAAGTCTACTTCGTTATAATCGTATTCAATCATGAGTAATAAAATATTGTTTTACTTTCTCTTTATACTTTGGTTGCAAAGGTAAGGCTTGTCGATTTAAAATCTCAGTAGTATTAAAATATTGTTTAATCTGTTCAGGAGTTAACACCTGACTAGAAGGTAATTGTTTACCTGCTGTTTTAGACTGTCGTTTATTATCCTCACCTTGCTGAAACTGTGCAGTTGATAACTTAAATAACTGATGTTTCAAATTCATCATACGATTCAAAGTCTCTTGTGTAAATCCTTTCTCTAGTAAATCATCTTCCACCTGTTCCATTTCTTTAAGAATACGCTGTCCATCACTACTCATTCCATCTTTAGATAGCTTATCCGAAAGCTGATTTCGTAAAGTTTGTTGCTGTTTATAGATTTCAAAAATCTTCTCATAGTCTGACTCTTCATCAGGATTACCTTGTTGTCCTGACTGACCCGACTTCCCTGATTTACCCTGAGTACCTTCTTGACCTTGTTCTCCCGATT